>JBCCIF010000015.1:0-45422 GCA_039028335.1 Bacteroidota bacterium | reverse complement strand
TCCATGGCAGCCTTCGCAAGACGGCCCAGCGGTGAGCCGGAGGCCACCGCCTCGCGCAGCAGATCACCGGTGGAAACCTGGGGAATGCCGTACTTCTCGACCAGCATCCTGGCCTGCGTGCCCTTATCAAGGGGCTTTTCGCGAGGCTTTTGCAAGAACCATAAAAGAATTTTTCGGAAAGAACTATGATCCAACGGATATTCGGAGTTCTATTACGGCAGCAATTAGTGTTAAGGTCATTGAACCTGTTTTTGAGTCACAAACAAAGACCAAACTAGGATCTCAGGAGATTGAACCGGGAGGTAAATCAATGCGTGCATTTATAAGCGAATTTCTAAAAGAGAAATTGGACAATTATTTGCACAAGAACAAGGATGTAGCTGTGATTTTGGAGAATAAAATCAAGCAAAGTGAAAGAGAGCGTAAGGACATGGCTGGCATTAGAAAGTTGGCCAGAGAGCGCGCAAAGAAAGCCAATTTGCACAATAAGAAACTAAGAGACTGCCGCTTGCATTTTAACGATGTTAAGTCAAACGATAAGAAGGACATGACGACCATATTTATTACGGAGGGTGATTCAGCAAGTGGATCAATTACAAAATGCCGTGATGTCAATACTCAGGCCGTTTTTAGTCTTAAAGGAAAGCCATTAAATAGCTATGGGCTGACAAAAAAAGTGGTCTATGAAAATGAGGAATTTAACCTGATTCAGGCAGCATTAAATATTGAAGAAGGCATAGAAGGCTTGCGTTACAATAAAATTATTATTGCAACAGATGCAGATGTAGACGGCATGCACATACGATTATTGCTGATTACCTTTTTCTTGCAATTTTTTCCAGATGTTATTCGAAATGATCACTTGTACATTTTACAGACTCCCTTGTTCAGAGTCCGGAATAAGAAGGACACGATCTATTGTTACAGTTCTCAAGAAAAATTTGATGCGCTACGCAAATTAGGTAAGAGTGCGGAGATTACGCGATTCAAAGGTTTAGGAGAGATTTCCCCGGATGAATTTGTACATTTTATAGGAGAAGATATGCGTGTAGAACCTGTCGTAATAGGACGCGATATGACAATAGAAGATATGCTTTCCTTCTATATGGGACGAAACACTCCCCAAAGACAAGAATTTATTATTGAGAACCTGAAAGTTGAAAAAGATATAGCCGAAGAACTGGAAGAAGAGTTGGGCGAAAAAGAAGAGGAGTTAGAACTTGCTTAAGCTAATTGAAGAATGATTGAAGAGAACTTAGAAAACGACAATTTAGAAGAAAATGCCGAAGATCTTCCTCAAGATTTTGGAGAAGATTCAGAAGAAGAAAACCCTCAGGAAGAGTTTGACGAAAATATACTTTCCGTCAGCGGAATGTATAAAGAGTGGTTTCTCGACTATGCTTCTTATGTGATTTTGGAGCGTGCAGTGCCCGGAATCGTTGATGGGCTTAAGCCAGTACAGCGAAGAATTCTTCATGCCATGAAAGATTTGGACGATGGTCGCTACAATAAAGTAGCCAATATCATCGGGCATACGATGAAATATCATCCACATGGTGATGCTTCAATTGGAGATGCATTGGTGCAATTGGGTCAAAAGGATCTCTTGATTGATTGCCAAGGAAACTGGGGGAATACCTTAACAGGAGATGGTGCGGCAGCTCCTCGTTATATCGAAGCGCGCCTGTCTAAATTTGCCTTGGATGTTGTTTTCAATCCAAAAACTACTGATTGGGGACTTTCTTATGATGGTAGAAATAAAGAGCCTATTGATCTTCCTGTAAAATTCCCTTTACTCCTTGCTCAAGGGGCTGAAGGTATCGCAGTTGGTCTGGCATGTAAGATGCTTCCTCATAATTTCAATGAATTGATTGATGCATCCGTAGCTTACTTGCGCGGAAAAGGAATGCGCATATATCCCGACTTTTTAAATGGTGGACAAGCCGATTTTAGCCTATACAATGACGGAAAGCGTGGTGGTAAAGTAAAGGTGCGTGCACGTATAAAACAAGTAGACAAAAAGACCCTGTGTATTTATGAAGTGCCATACAGCACGACATCGAGCCTTATAGATTCTATTGTTAAAGCCAATGACAAAGGCAAAATTAAGATCAAAAAGATAGAAGACAATACTGCAGCGAAAGCAGAAATTATTCTGCATTTGCCTGCTGGAATTTCGCCAGACAAAACAATCGATGCGCTTTATGCTTTTACGGACTGTGAAGTGTCCATATCTCCAAATGCTTGTGTAATTGAGAATGATAAACCTGTATTTCTTGGCGTTTCAGAAATGCTGAAAAGATCAACTGATCAAACCAAGGAGTTCCTCCGAATGGAATTACAAATTAGATTGGATGAGCTGTTGGAGCAGTGGCATTTTGCTTCATTAGAGCGGATATTTATCGAGAATAGAATCTACCGTAAAATCGAAAATGAAGAAACGTGGGAAGGAGTTATCAAAGCGATCGATAAAGGGTTGAAACCACATGTGAAGAGTCTTAAGAGAGCAGTTACAGAAGAAGATATAGTTCGTTTGACTGAAATTAAAATCAAACGTATTTCAAAGTTTGACATCGACAAGGCCAAGCAGAATATTGAACGTTTAGAAGGCTTGATCAAAGAAACCAAAACTAACTTGAAGAATTTGGTTCAGTTTACCATAGACTATTTCAAAGAATTGAAAAAGAAATATGGGAAAGGCAGAGAGCGTAAGACTGAAATCAAAGTCTTTGACAGTATTGCCAAAACCAAAGTTGTCGTTGCAAATAAGAAGTTGTACCTCAATAGAAAAGAAGGCTTTATCGGATGGAGCATAAAAAAAGATGAGTACATAAGCGAATGCTCCGATATTGATGATATTATCGTTTTCCGAAAAGATGGAAAAATGATGGTAACTAAAATCGACACCAAAAAATTTGTTGGAAAAGATGTTTTGCATGCAACTGTATGGAAGAAAGGAGATCAACGCACCATCTATCATATGGTTTATCAGGATGGGACCGCAGGACCTTCATATGTAAAACGTTTTAACGTAAATGCAATTACTCGGGATAAAGAATACGATATGACGAAGGGATCAAAAGGTTCTCGCGTTCTTTTCTTTAGTGCAAATCCGAATGGCGAGGCTGAAATTGTAAATGTGAAATTGAGACCTCGACCCAAATTAAAAATACTAAGATTCGATTTTGATTTCACAGAATTGGCAATCAAGGGACGAAGTGCAAAAGGAAATATTCTGACCAAGAATCTCGTGAGTAAGATTGAATTGCGTGAAAAAGGCAGTTCCACCTTAGCAGCGAGAAAGGTTTGGTTTGATGATGTGGTAAAGCGCTTGAATGTGGATGGACGTGGTAAATATCTCGGTTCATTTGCGGGAGGGGATAAAGTCTTGGTAGTTGGCACCAACGGCAAGTACAAATTGGTAGAGCCAGATTTGGCACTCCGTTTTGATGAGGATATGAAGATCATTCAAAAATGGAATCCAAAGGCACCTGTTTCGGTCATTTATTATGATGGATACAAGAATCAATTTAATATTAAGCGATTTATACCTGAATTATCCAGTAAAGATGTTCTGTTCATCACCGATCACGAGAAGTCGTATTTGGAATTGGCCACAAGTATAGAAAAGCCAGAAGTCCTTATCGAATTTGACAAGCGAAGTAATGATCGTCCCGATGAGTCTTATGACATGACCGAGCTCATTTCAGTTAAAGGAGTATCGGCAATTGGAAATCGATTGTCACCTTATAAAATTAAGAATATTGTTCTTCAGAGTAAAGAAGCTGAATTGAATCCAGATGATGACCAGCAGCCCGAATCGGAGCAGGATATACTGGATGATGCACAAAATGTCCAAGGCACAGAGGTGCCATCCAGCGGGAAAAAGTGGTCAAAGGTTTCAGCTAAGGATGGAGTAAAGATCAATCAGCAGAGCGAAAAAGCCGTCACGGTTAATTTGTCGGTTAAAGGTAATGATGATGATCAAGGGCAAGGAGAGCTGTTTTAGGCTTTAAAGAATTCAGTTATTTCATTGCATTACTCCGGCATTTCATTTGTAAATTGCAGGCAAGGAAAATTGTATGAAAAAAATTGTATTGAATCTGGCACTTCTATGTGTCATCTTTGTTAGTCAAGCTCAAAATAATCTAGAATTGCTTTCAATTTTGAACTACCAAGATTTGCATGGTAGCGATCTATCAGACATTTGGGGATATGCGGATGAAGAAGGAAATGAGTATGCGATAGTAGGTGTCAACAATGGAGGAGTATCCATAGTCGATGTAACTGACCCAATGAATCCTTTTGAAGTATTCTTCTCTCCTGGACCCAGCACTATTTGGAGAGATATGAAGACCTGGGGGGATTATGCATATATCACAAACGAGAGTTCTGGAGGGTTGAAGATAATCGATATGTCCGGATTGCCAGATAATACGAATCTTCCGGTGGTGCAATACGACCTGGGAAACTGGCAGTCGGCCCACAATTTATATATCGATGAATTTGGCTACTGCTATATTGCCGGAGCGAATAGAGGAAATGGGGGAGTGATTTTCTTGGACCTGAATGACGATCCAATGAACCCAGTCGAGGTTGGTGAGTACGATCAATTTTATGTGCACGATGTTGTTGCCAAAGAGAACCTCATGTATTTAAGTCATATAAGTGATGGTTTTTTTCAAATTTTAGATGTCACAGACAAGACCAACCCCATTGTTTTAGGTTCTCAAGAAACTTCGAGCACATTCACGCATAATGCGTGGTTTTCAGACGATTTGAATTACCTTTTCACCACAGACGAAGTACCGAATTCTTTTATTGATTCTTATGATATTTCAGATCCTACGGACATTCAGTTTTTAGATAATATCCAATCGAGCCCAGGTGATAATGTAATTGTACATAACACGCATTATATAGATGGTTTCTTAGTTACCTCTTACTACAGAGATGGCGTTACCATACACGATGTTTCCAATCCGGATATCATGGTTGAAATAGGGAATTACGATACCTCACCTAATTTCAATGGAAACGGATTTAACGGATGTTGGGGAGTATATCCTTGGTTACCTTCTGGGAATATTATTGCAGCAGATATCGAAGAAGGTCTTTATGTCTTAGGACCAAATTATATAAAAGGATGTTATCTGGTAGGTGAAGTCACAGATGCGTCAAATAATGCACCCATAAATGATGCGGACCTCCAATTAGTGGCAACGAGTATTTCTGATAATTCAGATGCAATAGGAACCTATGGTATGGGTATTGCTGAGTCTGGGACTTATTCACTGGAAGTGAGTAAACCTGGATATTTAAGTCAAACAATAACAGATATTGAATTGACAAATGGAAATACAGTAGAAGTAGATATTGAATTGGTGCCTTTGCAGGCCTTCAGTTTTTCAGGGACTACATTAGAAGCTGAGAATAATGGTAACCTTTCTGGCACTGAAGTCATCATGTTCAATACTGACTTCACATTTTCAGGAACAAGCGATGGCAACGGGAATTTTACCTTCCCCAATATATTTCCTGGCACATACGACATTATTGCTGGTCAATGGGGATTTATTACGGAATGCATTGAAGGGGTAGAGATCAACGAATCAAACAATACAGTTGTCTTGACCTTAGAAGAGGGTATTTATGACGATTTTAGTTTTGATTTTGGATGGACTAGTTCCGCTACTTCCCCAACAGGTCAATGGGAAAGGGCAGAACCTTTTGGGACGACTGCCTTTGGCAATAATCAAGTTAACCCAGAAGTAGATGTTCAAGGCGATTGCTATAATCAATGCTATGTGACTGGAAATGCTGCTTCCGATCAGGCAGGAGCTGATGATGTGGATGATGGTAATGTCATATTGGTCTCACCTACATTTGATGCGACCCAATTTGTATTTCCTCGCGTTTCTTTTTGGAGATGGTTCGCAAATTACGACAATACAATTGCCGATGATCAGTTAGAATTGCGCATTAGCAACGGTACGGATGAGGAGATTCTTGCTGTATATGATGAGAACGACAACATGAGTGAATGGGTGTTTGAAGAGTTTATATTATCGGACATTATAGAGCTATCAACGATTATGACGCTAATTGTCGAAACATCAGATAATTTTGACAATGGAAGCCTTGTCGAAGCCGGTATCGATCTTTTTCAAGTCTATGAGGGTCCGGTGAGCATTTCTGAAATAAATGAAAATGCGATTAGTATTTTTCCAAATCCCTCGAACGGAGAATTTCAAATTCAGACAGGAATAAATGAGCAAATGGATTTACGCATTCTTGATACAAGCGGAAGATTAATCCTACAAGATCAATTCGTAAATTTTATTGATTACAATTTAGATATAAGCCCTGGACTATATCATGTCTTAATTGAAACGCAATCAGGTGCGCGCATTCAAAAGAAAATGTTGGTGAAATAAGAGTTATTGGCAGTTCTTTTCTATCGAATCTTGAATAGTCTTTCTATTGTCTTCTCGATAGTCAAATTTTTCTGCTTTCTTAAAGTCTTTGCAGCCCTTTTTGGTTTCTCCTTTGCTAACTGAGATTAGCCCTCTTACCCAGTAGGCATAGGAATTTTTAGGGTCGTTTCCAATGGATTGCTTTATGTCTTTCATTGCAGCGTCATCAAAGCCCTGCTTATGATAGGCATAAGCTCTATTACTTAAAGCATATGGCTGACCTTTATCGTATTCCAAAACGGTATTAAAATACTCCATCGACTCTTGGAACATTCCGATTTGTGTCATGGAGTAACCAACATTAATCAAGGATTCGGTATCTCCGGGATTATTTTTTGCAATTTTCTTGAGATAGTGAATACATTCCTTATCTCTATCCATATGGTAAAGCGTGTAAGCCAAATTTCTCAATACACGAGTATTGGCGCTATCGGTCTTTACCACTTCAATATAATCGTCATATGCTAAAGGAAATTTCCCTCTTAGCATTTGAGCATCAGCTCTAATCATCAAGTTTTTGACTTGATTTTTATTGTCCCAATCAAAACTAATTGATCTATTCACACAGAAAATAGCGGAATCGGGTACTTCTTTGTAAAGAAAGTATTCCGCCATGGCCTGCCACCCATTTACATTTTGTAAATCCAATGAAACCACCTGAGCTAAGTCAGCCTTGGCTTCCACTGGACGTTCCAATTTCAAGAATAAAAGCCCTCTGTCCAAATAGAAATTCGCATTATTGGGCTCCATGTCTATAGCCTCTGAATAAAGCTTTATCGCTTTTTTAAATCGATAATCTTGCTCGTAGACTTTTCCTTGAGAATTTAATTTTTCAGCCTCTTGACCACTTGCGTTGAAGTTGAAGAGCGTGAATAGATAAATGGTAATTAATTTCATAACCAGCGGAATGAATTTCTTTATAATTTTTGGATATTTCTACGAAAAAAAGACAATTTAGGTTCTTCAATTGGCAAATCGTCCAGGAATTTGGACGAAGCGAGTTTTTTTTTCTATGAATTCAGAAGCTAAAATCATGCGTAATGCTTTAATTAATCGAGATAATGGGAGGGATTTATTATTCGATTACTTTCCTTCTAATCTAAAATCGGCTCCAATTATTGTCTTTTGTCATGGATTCAAAGGGTATAAAGATTGGGGGAATTGGAATGAAATGGGGCTTTACTTTCAAAGAAAGGGCTTTCACTTTTTAAAATTTAATTTTTCCTTAAACGGAGGGACAATAGAAAATCCCATAGATTTCCCTGATTTGGAGGCTTTTGCTCAAAATACCTATTCGCAAGAATTGAATGACCTCAATGATGTAATAAATTACGTAAATGGGGAGCTTTCCGAGCTGAATGGATGTTCTTTTGAGAAACTGTTTCTCATTGGTCACAGCCGAGGAGGAGCCATAGCCACTTTGAAGACGGCAGAAGATGATCGCGTGGACAAATTGGTTACTATGGCTGCCCCAGCGAACTTAGAGGTGCGTTTTGAGAATTACAATTTGGAAGAATGGCAATCAATAGGACGCGTCTACATTAAAAATGGAAGAACGAAGCAAATGATGCCCTTGAACTTTGCGTTCTATAAGGATTTTTTGAATAACCGCGAGCGTTTGGATATTCCAAGCCGTGCGACATCTATTTCCATACCCACTTTCATACTCCATGCAAATGATGATCCGGTTGTTTCCCTTGAGAATGCCGAACATCTCAACAGTTGGATCAAAGATTCAAGAATTTATATTTCTGCTGAAGGAGGGCATACGTTTAATATGCAGCATCCTTCATCTGAAATGCCTCAGACTTTTCTGAAAATACTGGATGTGATTCAGGAATTTCTAGATTTTTAATCTGGCGAGAGGTTTAGAACGAAGAGAGCCAAAAAGCTGATTTTGATATTTAAAATATCCGCTCATAGCTATCATCGCTCCGTTATCGGTACAGTATTCAAAATCAGGAATGTAGGTGTTCCATTTTTCCTTTTTTCCCAATTCTTCGAAAGCACTTCTGAGCCGAGAATTTGCTGACACTCCTCCTGCAATTCCTATAGATTTAATTCCATGATGCCGTGCAGCTTTTCGCAGTTTAGAGAGTAAAACATCCACAATATTTTCTTGTAAGGAAGCGCAGAGATCGTTTAGATTGTTAGCGATGAAGTTTTCTTCTTTCTCTCGTTCATCTCTTAAGAAGTATAGAAATGCTGTTTTAAGCCCGCTAAAGCTGTAATCGAACCCTTGCATAGAGGATTTAGGAAATTCAAAGGCCTTTGGGTTTCCGCTTTTGGCATGTCGATCTAGCAAAGGACCTGCAGGATAACCTAGACCGAGCAATTTGCCGCATTTATCAAAAGCTTCACCAGCTGCATCATCTTTGGTTTGGCCAATAACACGCATGCTCAGATCATTTTCTACAATAACCAACTGAGTATGGCCTCCAGAAACAGTTAAATTCAAAAATGGAAAAGAAATATCCTCTAATGCATGATTGATGAAATGAGCCAGAATATGAGCTTCCATGTGATTGATCTCCAATAAGGGTATGTTCAAGGAAGCAGCCATCCCTTTTGCAAATGAGCTGCCGACTAAAAGTGAACCAAGAAGGCCCGGTCCTATAGTATAGGCGATGGCATTCAAGTCCCTTTTTTCTATTCCCGCTTTTCTTATTGCTTCTGACACAACGGGAACGATATTTTTCTGGTGTGCGCGGGAAGCCAATTCAGGCACTACTCCACCATATTCTAGATGCACATTTTGATTGGCTGTAAAATTGGTAAGAATTTTGCCATTTTGTATGACGGAAACTGATGTGTCGTCACAAGAAGACTCTATACCTAGTATGTTAATAGGTTTTTCTATGTCGAATATTTATAAGACGAATTCAGTGTCCGAAATTAAAGAATAATTTTAAGCAATTTAGGAGCATTAAGAGACTGAGGAAAATAGCATTTAGATTCTCTGTAATCATCGCGTTCGTTTTGATGATCCTATACCTTATTTTACAGTCTCCAACTATACAAACGAAGGTCACTCATCATATTGCAGAAAACGTATCAGAAGAAATTGGAGCAGAAGTATCAATCAACCGCGTTGATATTCACTTCTTCAAGACCATTGCGTTAGAAGAAGTTCTTATTAAGGATGAGAAAGGAGATACCTTAGTCTATGTCGAAGAGTTGAAAGGAAATGTTTCTAAAGTTGCAATTGACAAAAATAAATTTGGTCTGAACAAGTTGGTATTGGAAGGAGCCTATGTATTTCTTCATAAAGATCGGCAGGGACAGACGAATATTGCTTTTTTGGAAGAATGGCTAAAAAATGACAATCCAGATCGCCAACCAATTGATCTCGAAATCGATGAAATTGAACTCTATAACGCTCAATTTGTCTACCTAGATGATACAAGAGAGATAAAGGAAAAACACCTGATCAATTTCAAAGATGTTGAAGCCCAGAAAATAGATCTCTTAGCGAGGGAATTCAAATTATTGGATAATGAATTTGATGTTGTTATCGATGATTTGTCGCTCAAAGAGAAATCAGGATTTCTTATCGATCATTTTGAAAGTCAGTTTTCACTTAAAGAACAGGCACTTATTTTTAAGCATACTTTACTAGAGACACCTACTTCTATAATGCAATTTGACTATGAAATGGGCTTTGAAGAAGGGATTGATTTTAAGGATTTTGATAATCGAGTCTATCAAAAGATCAATTTAGTTGAAAATGAAATTGATCTAAAAGATCTCAATTATTTCAGTTCAGTGTTTAATTTTTTCATTGCGCAAATTTCTGTCAAGGGATATATCGAGGGGACAGTTGATGATTTTTCGTTCCAAAATTTGAATTTAACAGGGGGACGTCAAACGAGTATAGAAGCTACAGGAGCAATAACCAACCTCTTAGATAAAGAGAATGTTAGAATTCAGGCAGATATCCGAAAATTAAGAACGGAGATATTGGACGTGGAACAATTGGTTTTTAATCCGCTTTCACGACAAGGGAATCGGATTACGCTTCCCGAAAACATTAAAAAGTTGGGCATGATCAATGCGAATGGCCAGTTCATTGGCACACCAAAAGTATTCAGGACCAACGGCTTTGTGAATTCGAATATGGGGGCAATCAATGGAAATGTTGAGTTCAAAAACGTTGGCGGCTCAAAGGGAATTGAATACAAAGGTTATGTAGAGACTGAGAATTTTGAGGTGGGTCAAGTCTTAGAAATTACCGACATGGGAAAAGTCAGCTTTCAAGGAGAAATAAACGGTAGCGGATTGACCTATAAAGACTTGAGAAGCGAGCTTTTTGCCGAAATTCAATCTATCCATTATCGCGATTATAATTACCAAAATATTAAAGTCAATGGTGAACTGGCACAAAGAAAATTTTCGGGAGATTTTTCTATCAATGAAAAGCAAATAGCCTTGAATTTTTCGGGTAATCTGGATTTCACAACCAACAGGCCCTTATTGGATTTCGAAGCTGATATTGAAAACCTCGATTTGACTGTTCTTAATATTTCGAATTTAGATAACAAAGCAAATCTTTCTGGAAGATTCAGCTCTAATCTAATTGGTTTGGGATTGGATGAAAGTATAGGAAGTCTGAATTATGATAATATCCATTTTGAAAATTCCGAAGTGCGCGCAGCTATTGGATCCGGTGAGCTTCAGATAAGCGAGATTGACTCACTCCGTTTAATTTCTCTTCAATCTGATTTGGCTGATGCGAACCTTGTAGGATCTTTTAAACTAAAGGAGCTTGATGATGTTGCTTTCTCAATACTAACGCACCATTTGCCTTCTGTTTATTCAAAACGGGATACGACAATTGACCAAGAGACTTTTCTAAATTTTGAGCTGCGGGTAAATGATTTAGACCCTTTGTTTTCTTTATTTGCTCCGGAAATAAAAATATCTCAAGGAACTGGCTTTTCAGGTGAATTCAATAGTATCAATAATAAGTTTGATTTTGTTTTAAGAAGTGACAGCATAGGATTTGGAAATATTGAGTTCATCGATTTTTTTGCTGAGGGCGTTCAAAATTATTATCAAGGATACTTTACTGGCGAAATAAAGCAATTAGAACTTTCTGATAGATTTTCGATGAATGATGTTTGGTTGACCAATGCAGCTTATCGAGATACGCTTGAAACAGACATTACTTGGACCAATGACGAGTTTGAAAGTAATGGAGCATTTTCTTTATTGACGAGAATACAAGATTGGGAAGAGCAATGGATTAGTATAATGCCTTCCGAGATTGTAATGGGAAAAGACTATTGGCATATTGACCAGGAAACTAAGATTATTCGAGACTCTTCATATGTTTTTATTGATAATCTGTTCTTAAAAGACAAAGAGGAATTTATAGCTCTTAATGGAGCTATTTCCGAAAATGCGAATGATTCATTAGTGGTAAATATTAATGAATTTGATTTAAAAAAGCTGAATGCATTTTTGAAAGACTTTCTCTTTGAACTTGATGGAGAATTAAATTCATCACTGACATTGAGAGATGCTTATGGAGACTTTCGTGCAGAAGTGGATGGTGAGATTTCTAAACTGAGTTTGTCCGGAGAGGAAATTGGTGATTTAAACCTGAAGTCTACATGGGATAAATTGGAGAAAAAGTTGGAATTGGAAGGCTTTTTGCTCGCAAACGAATTAAAAGAGATTATCGTCTCTGGATCTTATTTTCCTTTAAAAGAGGAAGCCCTCGATTTGTCCTTGGAATTCAATCATTTTGATTTAGGACATTTAAATACTATTCCTTCCAAAAAGATATCGGATATTTCTGGAAATGCGAATGGAGCTGTCCAAGTCAAAGGGGATTTCTCAAAGCCATTATTGAACGGGGAATTGGAATTAGAGCAAGCGGGGGTTCGAATTAACTATTTGAATACTAAATATACCATCGGTGATAAATCGCGATCATCAAGGAACAAGAATTTGAGCAATAAGGTTATTGTCGAGAACGACTATTTCGGATTTGACCTTATGCCGATTACAGATCAAAAGGCGGATACCGGACTTATTACAGCTTCTATCTATCACGAGAATTTCCGTGAGTGGAATTTTGACGTTTATTCCGAATTCAATGACTTTCTCCTTCTGGACACAGATCGTGAACAAAACTCACTTTATTATGGAACGGCATATGGCACGGGTAGTTTGAATATTGATGGTTATGAGAAGAACATCAATATTTATATTGATGCAAAATCTGACTCGTCTACGGTTTTAAATATTCCTATTGGAGAGAATGGAGGGGCTACCTTAGAGAATTTCGTGACTTTTGTTAATGTTGATTCAACCTTGAGTAATGAAAATCAAACAGTCGACCTCAGCGGAGTTAATTTGGATATGAACCTTGAAATTACAGATGATGCATTGGTCAACCTTATTTTTGACGAAAAGATTGGAGATGTAATGAGCGGAGTAGGAGAGGGGAATGTAAATATTGGAATTGCCCCAGGCAATGACCTCAGCATTGTGGGAAGATACACAGTTAAGGAAGGAGATTATTTATTCACTTTGCGCAACACCATCAATAAGCGATTTAAAGTAAAGCCCGGAGGAACAATTACTTGGTATGGTGATCCTTATGATGCAGAGCTCAATCTAGAAGCATTGTATGAAACTCGTACTTCTATTTATGACCTTGTACTCGAAGATCCTGAGAATTGGAAAAGACGAGTTCCGGTGGAGTGCGAAATGGCATTGACCAATTCATTGCTCAATCCTTCAATTGGCTTTAATATTCGCTTCCCTGGCCTTACGAGTTCTGTGCGAAGTACGGTTGAAAGTCGCATCAATACTGAGGCAGAGCAGAACAAGCAAATCTTTGGACTCTTGGTGCTGAATAAATTTTTCCCGCCCCAAGATGGATTATATACCAGTTCTGCATCTGGTGTAAGCGGTTTAGGGGTTGGAGCAGAATCAAATACCTTTGAATTGCTTTCGAACCAATTGAGCAATTGGCTTTCTCAGATTTCTAATGATTTTGACATTGGATTGAATTACAGGCCTGGTGATGCAATAACCAATGAAGAATTGGCCGTTGCCTTGTCTACTCAGTTATTTAAAGACAAAGTTTCGATTTATGGAAATTTCGGATTTTATAATGAAGTTGGTTTAGGCCAAAGAAGCACAAATTTTATTGGTGACTTCATTTTGGAATATACAATGGGTGAAGAAGGCAAGTGGAAATTGAATGTGTTCAATAAAACGAATGATTTTACGGATACGAATCAATCACCCACTACACAGGGAGTTGGCTTGCTCTATCAAATAGAGTTTGATTAAAAAATCAATCCAGTTTTAAGTCGTGCCCAAGTCGTTCTTTCTTGGTTTTGAGATAAGCACTATTGTGTTGATTCATTTCAACCTCAATTGGCAAAATTTCTACAATTTCTAGATTGTATGAAATCAATCCAGTTCTCTTCTTTGGATTATTCGTCATGAGCCTCATTTTACTGACCTTCAAATCCCTCAAAATTTGAGCACCGATTCCATAGTCTCTTTCATCGGACTTAAATCCTAGTTCCAAATTTGCTTCAACGGTATCTAGCCCCTTCTCTTGCAATTGATAGGCTTTTAGTTTGTTGATGAGACCTATTCCTCTTCCTTCTTGATTCATGTATACGATTACACCCTTTCCTTCCTTCTCAATCATCTCCATTGCTCTTTGCAATTGCTCGCCACAATCACATCTGCAGGAACCAAAAATGTCTCCAGTCAAGCAAGACGAATGCACCCTTACCATGACTTCTTCTCCTTCTTCCCATTCACCTTTATATAGAGCAAGATGCGTCATGCCATTCGTGAGCTGCTTATAAGCCTGTAATTTGAAATGGCCATGTTCTGTTGGTAGGTCAACATCTACTACACGCTCAATTAAGGTTTCGTTTTTTATTCGATATGCGATAAGGTCTTCGATCGAAATGATTTTCAAGTCCCATTTTTCTTTCAACTTCATTAAATCAGGAACGCGTGCCATGCTCCCGTCCTCATTCATTATTTCTACGATAACACCCGCAGGCTTAAGACCAGCCAGTTTAGCTAAATCAATAGCCGCTTCGGTATGCCCAGCTCTTCTTAATACTCCTCCGCTTTTCGCCTTTAATGGAAATATATGACCTGGTTTTCCGAAATCGCTTGACTTCGCCTCATCATCTACTAATTTTAAGACCGTTTTTGCGCGGTCGCTAGCCGAAATACCAGTGCTTGTTCCACTACCAATCAGGTCAATACTTACTGTAAAGGGGGTATCATATGTCGCATTATTCTCAGTGACCATTAAATCGAGGCCTAATTCTTCGCAACGACTCTCGATTAATGGTGCGCAAATTAATCCTCGCCCATGGGTAGCCATAAAATTGATTAATTCAGGCGTAACCATCTCGGCAGCAGCTATAAAGTCGCCTTCATTTTCTCTGTCTTCATCATCAACAACAATAACGACTCTTCCTTTTTTTATTTCCGCAATTGCTTCTTCTATCGGGTCAAACTGATAATTCATTCTCAGATTTTATTTTCTCGCAAAATCTTCACCAATATATCGGTTGCATTTTGCCAGTCATAATTCATCCTTACAAAGGTATATCCATTCTTTGCAATTTCCTCCTTTTTCGTAGGATTCTCTAGTAATAAAATGCAGTTTTTAGCTATTTGTTCTGGGTTTTCACCGATTAAAATGTCTTTACCCTCTTTTGCATTCAGTCCAGCGTTGGCCAATGGGGATGTGATGCAAGGAAGCTTCATTGCCATTGCTTCAAGTAATTTGTTTTGTAAGCCTGTTCCAATCTGCATAGGAGCTAAAAATATTTTCGCATTCAAATAGGCTTCTCTTATATCTTCCATCCATCCGCTTACATGAATGTTTTCACTTTGTAATTTTAATACATCATTACTTGGATTTGCTCCAGCTATCAATAATCGGATAGATGATTTTTCTTTTTTTAAGAGGGGTATGATTTCTTTTGCTAAATACTGAGCGCAATTAATATTTGGAGGGTAGGCCATGTTCCCCGTAAAAAGCAAATCATACTGAGGTTCTTTATTGGTGTCTTCCTGGGTTTGAAAAAAACTAAAATCAACGCCATTTAGAAGCAATTTGATATTTTCCTTTTGAGGATGATAGATAAAATTTCTATCAGCTTCAGAGATGATGGTATGCTTGTCAAAATAATCGAAAATCAAATTTTCATACTTTACCAAGCGGTTGTATTCCATTTTCAGGAAAATGCGAGAAAAGAAGGGTGCATCCTTAATCCTTCTTTGAATTCCTTTTGATAGCGCATCCATGTAATCAAGAACTTTTGGATAAGAAAATTCGCTTTTCACATACTCGGCCGTTCTCACCAACTGGGCATAGATTTGATCGGGTTCAATCTCTTGCAAGAGGTGACGGACTTTTTTATGGATGGCTTTATCATGGAAATATAAAATCTGAAAAGGTTTGTCGGATAGAAATCCCCAGAACAGGCGCCAATATATTCTGAATTTGCTGAGGCGAAACACGTAAAGCTTCGTGCATATCTTTTCAAGTTCTTCAAGTTGTTCCGAGGAGTAAGCTTGGTCGCTAAGGCAACATAGATGCACTTCGGCCTGTGCGGAAAGATGTTTGATTTGGTGATATGCTCTAAGTTTATCGCCTTTTTCAAGCGGATAAGGCAATCGAGATAGAATGACAAAAATCTTCATTCTGAAAGAAGCGTTTGATAGAAAGACGCTAATTTTTTAATAATCTTTTTGCGATCATACTTATCCTGAATAAGTTGTTTTGCATTTGCGGATATTCTCTTTTTAAAAGCGCTATCTGAGCGCAATTTGAGAATAGCATCTATATACTCTTCTTCATTATTTGCAATTAACAAATGCTTGCCATCTTCTGCTTCAATACCTTCGGCTCCGATACTGGTAGTGACAATGGGTTTTCCAAGCGCCATGCCCTCAACTATTTTGATGCGCATACCACCGGCAGATTGCAGTGGAACCACCATGATGTCTTTTGAATTAATGAAGTCTATAGAACTCGGTACTTCGCCCACGATTGTAGCTTCATTGAATTTCTTGTTCTCTTGTAGCTCAATTGACTTTTTCCCTGCCAAATAAAAATTGATATCCGCATTTTTTTTCTTCAACGCAGGCATTACGCCATTAAGAAACCATTCGAGACCTTCTATATTTGGGTCCCAATCCATTGAACCAATATGAAAAACAGAGTTTTCTTCTAATTGTGAATCTTCTTGTTGGAAGGCCTCTAAGTTTAGACCAAATGGAATGGTCACAATAGGCGTTTCTATTCCTAAAGATTGAATTTCACTGAGATCCTGATCTGTTATTGAAGCAATTCCATCTACAAGACCAAAAAAATGAACTTCGTACTTTTTGAGTTCATTAGAGAGATAGCTCTTGTATTTTCCTTTTAAAAAGTTCTTTTCATTTTTAGCTCTTCGCTGCCAGAGTTTGTATTCGATGTTGTGAGCGCGTAGAACAATTTTCGAATCACAATATTTGCGAATCGTTTCAATGTAGGGACACATGAAAAGACTTTCGAGATGAACAATATCATAGACCTCTTTTTTGAGCACTTTGGTCAACTCAATATCAAAATCCGGAGTAAAGAATCGACTGAGATTATAGGAATCTCTTGTGATCAATGAAGAATAGGCTTCAACCCAATTCACCTCAGTATCAACGTAAACGTCTTTGAGCTGCGTAGCAGTCAGGTATTCTTCGCTCAATTCATTTTCGCGAAAGGGATGTTTCTTTGTATGGAGCGAAATAATATTGACTTCATATCCAAGTTGTTGAAGACCTTTGGTTACAGCATGCATGGCCATGCATCCGCCATCGGTAGCTGGTAAGGGAGGTTTATGACATAATTGAAGTATTCTCATCGATCACTATTTCTTTCTTTCGAAAGAGCTTCTTCATAAAATTCAAATAAAGATCCTTGTCAAAAAGCACTGAATCTCGAGCCGCTTTAGAGGTCAAAAATACACCAATTGGAAAAAGAACCATACATCCGATCAATAATCCTTCTTGTGGCAGAAGGTCATAGGACTTCGCCATCTTTCGACCAATCATATTGAGTATGTGATATGTTAAGTACAAAAGAATTGAGAATATTATGGGCAAACCTAAACCACCTTTCTTAATGATGGCTCCGAGAGGTGCCCCTATATAGAAAAAGATAAGGCATGACAGTGCATAGGCAATTTTCTCCCAAAAGACGATCCCAGCATTATTTCGAGCTTTGAAATGATAAGTGATTTCACCGTTTTTATTTTTGATGTGGGCACGCATATTATCTACGCTACTTTTTGCAAGCGCTAATGTCCGAGATTGATCTGTTAGACTCAAGTCATCAAATTTCTGTTTTTGGACGGGAGCTTGGTCATAGATGAGGGTTAATGAATCTTCATTCATTTTAATACTCTTATGCAGAATGCCAGCTAAATCGTCCTCTTTCTTTTGAATTAAATGTCCAAGTGAATCTCTAACTTGAGCCAATTCCTTCATGTTTAATCGACTCATCATATTATTGAAACGGTCTTCAGGTGTTTCATTAAAATCGAAACTTGATAAGTCAAGTGTTAACACGCTCTTCTTAAATTTACTTTCGAGTAGTGGGTGATTTCTGCCTTTGCGATTATTGGCTTCTTGTTCGTCATAACTTACTCCATCATAGAGTTCTAAGAACATTTTGTTCGAACCGGGTTTTTTTACGGTTTTTCCCTTACGTGCTCGAATAACCGTTTTATTTCCTTTTGCTGGTTTTCGATGATCATAAATTAAGACATCATTCAATTCTCCTGTAGTCTCGTTTTTGTTCTTTACGCGTATGCTAAACCCTTCTAAGTCATTGTAAAACACACCATCTTTCAGCTCCATCATGGGTTTTTTCTGTATGATATCCCAAAGTATTTGTTTGAATTTTATGGCAGCCGTAGGCGTGACAAAATTTGTAAAGAGTAAAGAGCCCAAAGAAAGTCCAAGTACCAAGAGCATAAGTGGTCGCATAATTTTATGAAGGGATAACCCGGAAGATTTTAATGCGGCCAATTCGTAATTCTCAGCAAGCGCTCCCATGGTCATGGTGCTCGAAATGAGAATTGCAAGGGGTAAAGCAATGGGTACGGTCTCGGCCGATTTCAGGACAATGAGCTCTGTAATGTAATACCATTCAATGCCTTTTCCCATGATGTCATCGATGTACTTCCATACAAAAAGCATCACGAAGAAAATAATCACAAGTCCGAAGGACAATAAAAATGGCCCTACGAATGCTTTGAAAATAAGCTTAGTTAACTTGTTCATCGATCTCGATTAGAAAACGATAAATAATGATGTGTATTATCCGCCTAAGACATGTTTGAGTTCGCTAGATTGCGATTCCCATAAATTTCTTCCCTCTTCGACTTCATCATCATCATCTGCATGATCTGTAATGATGAGTGCTACTTCATTGGTCATTGCATCTATCTTTATTCTGAATTCGAAATAAGCATCCGTATCTTCATCATCTACCCATTGAAATTTGACATATTCAGGCGACTTTTTAGACAATAAACGGGCATCTTCTTCACTCCCTTCCCAAATAAATGTATAGATGTCATTTTTGATGTTCACATCGTCTGCAAACCACTCAGAAAGCCCACTTGGGGTGCTCAGCATATTATAAAGAATCTTAGGTGAAGTCTTGATTATGCGTTCAATTTCGTATTTTATCTTCTCTGACATTTAGTTGAATTCCTTCTAGAGAGGCAATATAAACAAAAAAAGGAATTTTCAAATTTTTTAAATGCTGAGTGGTAAAATAAGTTTATGCTGCTTTCCTTAAAATTTATGGAGTTCAATTTCATATTTGATTATATTTGCGCGCTCATTTTAGAAAATGGGTAAATGGCGAGGTAGCTCAGTTGGTTAGAGCGCAGGATTCATAACCCTGAGGTCACGGGTTCAACTCCCGTCCTCGCTACTAGAAAAGACAAAGGTTTGAAGACTTCTCTTCAAGCCTTTTTTTATTTTGGTCTGGCTTTACTGAGAATTTAGAATGTCATTTATTCTATTCAACCCATACTTAATGGAAAGATAGGATTCTATTTTTTCGATTTCATTTGCGTCTAGCGCCAATGATCCATCGTTCTCCCAAAATACAATGAATTCGGATATTTTTCCATTCATAAACTGACTTCCCGTATCTGTACCTGATGATCCGAGGTAAAAATTGGGATTGACAAAATCAGTATTTACTTCGTTAAAACTGAAACTTTGTAGCGCATTTCCCTTGTTGTGTAGGGTTGAACTGCCTGCCGTTATGTTCACTATGTCTTCTTCATCCAAATTCAATCGGACAAGATGATAGTCTGATGAAAATATAGTGGAGTTTACCGCTGGAGCTCCGGCTCCACCTCCTGTGCCAATTTGAGAATTCCCGATGAAAATGTTATTGAAGCCCAAACTAATTTGATTGCCTACTATTCCATTTGCAGTTGAACTATTGTCTTTTTGATAGACAATAAATAGAACCACATTATTCGGACTTCCGTCAAAAACCAATTCCGGTAAATCCATTAACACGGCATCGTCTCCGTCAAACTGTATACTCGGATTATAATTTTGACCATTTACAATTTGTGTGGGATCGCCTATATAGGTGGCGTTTCTTTCGTTCTTTCCTTTATCCAACCAAATACTCGCGCCAAAGCCGTAACCAGCATCTAACCAAACCAAAATGTTTTCTTCAACTCCTCCTGGATAGGTTTCATCCACTCTTCCATCATTATTATCATCAACGCCATTAGCACATATTTCCAAACAGGGCGATAGCGCTTCGAAAAGAAGATCTGAATGAGGAGAAGTATATCCATCTATTCCAGAGGTGACAATTCCCATCGCATCAACTGTCAAAGGTGAAGACCCAAGTTCACCATCATCATCTCCATCCGTGAATCCCGCTTCTTTCACATCAAAACATCCGTCACCATCTGAATCAAGATCCTGGTGATTTGGCATCCCATCCATGTCTGTATCAATGTGGGTGCAAATATCCGAGCAATTGGCTGTCTCAGTTCCGCTTGAGAATCCGTAAATACCGGAAATTGAAGGAATGCTAGTGGTAATTACCGTATCGGCTAAACTTCCTGTTGTAATGTCTTTTATTACACGAATTTCATCATCTTTTCCATAAACCAATTTGCAGTTTGGCGTAATTGTAGCTCCCCAAGCCGCAATAGGTAAGGTGCCCATATCTGAATAGCTTACAAAATCCAGATTGCTGTCCATGGTAATGCGCAATACATGTTGATCGGAAGATCCAGAAGTAGCCAGATAGTAAAGGGCGTCATTGATCTGGACAAAATCTCCAGAACTGGTGAAACCCGTTATGGTTGCCCAAAGACTCACACTAAATGGAGATGGTGTAACGCGATATATATTTGGGCTTCCATTGTAACCAACTAGAGCAGTACCGTCTGAAAGAAAAGAGAGCGAATTGGCACCTGAACCAAGATTAGGTAGTGTGCCTAAACTTGTAGAGCTGCATGCATTTGTATCTATTTCATGAAACTCTGGAGGGCTAGAGAAAAAGTTGATACCATAGATTGAACCATCTGAATTTATACCAATATCGCCAAAGACTGTAGGTAAATTACAGACCAAATGTGTTGTATTTGTAGCGAGATCATAGGTCGCAATTTCTCCAACACTAGTATTGATAATCACAGATCCGTAAATCGTATCGGTGCACATCAATCCTTCTACCAAATCCGAAATTCCATCATTGTCATCGTCTTCATCGCAGCCATCAGGTATCCCGTCTCCATCAAAATCCAAATTGTCGTCATAACCCGGACAGACATCAAAGGCATCGGGAACACCGTCACCATCCGAATCGCTCAGAAAAACAGCTTTTTCATTGGCATCTGAATATGAAAGGGTTAAGGTTGTTATTTCAATAGCTGATGGATCTAACTCTTCAATTAAAGAATATGCTTCATATGCATATGCACTCAGATGAATGCTAGAATTCATTAGCATAAGCGCGCTGTATAGCGCAATCCTTTTGATTGAGTAATGTCTGAAGTACATGTTTTGCTAAATGAGGACTATTTGCATAAGAGTTTGAGCACAGTTCTCATTTAAATCTTTTTACGCATTTCTTGATTTAAAAGTTTGCTTTTTTACCCCTGAATTGGTTAGGGTATATGGGAGAGTTAAAAGTCAAAAGAATCAAGGGTTTTAGATTAGATTCAAAGTTTATAGATTGGTGATGATTCTAGGATGTTTGTTGGAATTGAATCCATAAATATTTACAAGATCTGAACTGTAATTTTACTCTATATTTAGCCCATGTTTCCTGTAAGCTACATAATCATTGGAATAACATCTTTGGTTTCGATTATTGCATTTAACAATCGGGCTCTTTCGAATAAATTGATATTTAATGCATATCAGGTTGCACACCGCAAAGAGATTTGGAGAATGTTTACCAATGGCCTAATTCACGGAGGATATTTTCATCTTTTAGTCAATATGTGGGCGCTCTATTTATTTGGATGGGCAGGAAGCCTGAATTTTAATGAGACGACTCACTTCAGTGGAGTAGAATTGTCTTTTGTTGAAGATTTCGAGCACTTAGGTATATTATATTATATAATCCTATATGTGGGAGCCTTATTTATTTCTTCTATTCCAGCACTTTGGAAACATGGAAACAATCCTTCCTATAACTCTTTAGGTGCTTCAGGTGCTACAAGTGCAGTTGTATTTTCTTGTATCATACTTCATCCGACCATGTCCCTAAATTTATTTTTTGTACCGATTCCTATTCCAGCTTTTGTAATTGGAATAGCTTATCTTGGTTTTGAATCCTATATGAACAAAAGAAAAGGGACTGGAATAGCACATGATGCTCATCTATCAGGTGCACTATTTGGTATTGTATTTACGCTGTTTTTAAGGCCTTCTTACGGTCGAGATTTTATCTATGAAATCACAAATATGTTTAACTAATGCAAAAGAGGAAAGTAGTATTTCTTGATAGAGATGGCGTTGTAAATATTGAAAGAGGTGAATACACTTTTCGTAGAGAAGACTTCAAATTGCATCCTGAGATAATTTCATTCATGAAGGCAGCGAAATCCATGAATTATGATTTTGTGATCATTACAAATCAAGGTGGTGTTGCTCGTGGTTTATATTCTATCGATGATGTTGAAGTTCTGCATGAACATTTGTCTCTAGAATTGGCGAAAGCAGGATTAGAATTGATTGATATTTATTGCAGTTATCACCATGAAGAAATAGGAAGCTCTCTTGACCGTAAGCCAGATAGTCTCATGTTAGAAAGAGCCATATTTAAACACAATGTGGATGTTTCTTCTTCCATTTTCATCGGAGATTCAGAAAGAGATATATTTGCAGCATCGAAGGTGAAAATTCGCGGTTTTAAAATCGAGGCAAATACTTCTTTGATGTATATTTTGAATGAATTGAATGCTTAAAGACATCGTATTATATAATGGTAAGTTACTGAATTTGAACAATTCAAATATTCCCATTTTAAACCGCGCATTTCACTATGGAGATGGGATTTTCGAAACGATAAGAGTATTCAATGGAAAGGCAATTTTTCTCAAAAATCACTATTTAAGGTTTACAGAAGGACTAAAGGTTTTGCATATTGATTTGCCTGTAGGGTTCAGCTATGAGCGCTTTGCGTCTGAGATTGAGGCACTTATTCAGGCCAATGAGATTCAAAAAGGAGGACGCATTAGAGTGAGCTTTTTCAGGCAATCGGAAGGATATTATTTACCAGAGAACAATAAGCTCTCATATTTAATGGAATGCTCAAGCCTAACGAACAATGCATTTGTATTAAATGAAAATGGTCTTCAGGTCGACATCTTTTCCGATTATAAAAAACAAATTTCAAAGCTGTCACGTCACAAGACAATGAATGCTCAGCTATATATTCTAGCCGCTTTGCATGCTAAAATGATGAATCTTGGAGATGTGCTTTTGCTGAATGAAAAGGACATTATAATCGAAACTACTAATGCAAATATTTTCATTGCGAGCAATCGCGTGCTGTATACACCACCTTTAGACGATGGCTGCGTGGGTGGAACAATGCGAATGCAAATAATTAATATCGCACTACAAGAGAATTTTAAAGTATACGAAACGAGCTTACGTCCTCAAAATTTATTGGTCGCAGACGAATTATTTATCACCAATTCAATTTATGGGGTTAAGTGGGTAGACGCCTATCGACAAAAAAGATACAATAACGAATTGGCCTATTTTTTAATTGAGAAATTGAATGTAGAAGCGCAGAGTGCTTAGGGTTTTTCCATTAAAATAATTTCATCTACTCCGGCAACAAAGGATAGCGTGTCTCCTTCAAAAACAAGTGATTTTTGCGTGTTCAAATAATCGCATTCACCAATGTAATTTCCCTCAAGTCTAATTTGTTCAATTCTGAATTCAAAGTCTTGATTGGTACTTTCTATTTTGTATTTGTAATCCGGAAAATAGGGCGGAGGTACGTCCCGAAAAGGTTCTCCTTGACTCAATCTTATCGTATAATCATCAAAGCCTAGTACGCCATTGTAAAAAGTCAATGTGTCTACAGGAAAGGAAAAACTATCGGGAACAACATCTTGAAAGCGTACGATAAAAACCGAGTCCAATTCATTGGAATTGAAGGCATTAGCTCCTGATGTTTTAAATTGAAAATAAAATGCATTGAGACTGTCAACATCCACTGGGTCACATTCTTCTCTGCATCCTTGACTGAAAAAAGTTCCCAACAATAGGATAACAATTATATTCCTTATATAGATGCGGTTTATATTCGAAATCATTCTTACATTTGAATCAGGGTAAAGTTATGCTTTATTCGAACACAAATGATTATTCACGATTTAACTTTTTTAATATGATGAGAAACTTACTATTGATCTTGGTTGCATTCTTTACTTTCGGATTGAATGCACAAGTAATTTTATCCGAGGATTTCCAAGATACTGATTTTTGGGAAGATGATAGCAACTACGAAATCGATCCAGACGACACAGATACTGACTGGGTATTGTTCGATTCTGATGGATTGGCAGATGCAAATGACAGACCTCAGAACTGGGCATTATATGTAGATTGGTTATGGGGAACTGCTAATGAGCCTGCAACTGATACGAATTTTGTTTTGGGATCTAGTAGCTGGTTAGCTGGTTTTCTTCCAGGAAACTTGAATTATTTAATCCTACCTCCAATCGAAGTAACAGGAAGTGATTTTACATTTTCTTGGAAGTCTGCTCCAATTCAAGGACCTAGATACGCTGATGGTTACACTATCAGAGTTAGCACATCTGGAGACAATGTAGCAGATGACTTTACAGATATTTTATTCGAAGCAGCTGAAATGACGGCTATCGGACCAGATGCTTCTAGTGATTCACCTGTAAGTGATTTGGACGTTGGAAATTACGACTGGAGTAATGGATATATCCATGCTGATTCGTACACATTGTCTGAATGGTTCTTCGATGACGGGACTGATCTTTACGATCACGTGTTAGAGCCTCATACGGTGAGCTTAGCAGATTACGTTGGACAAACAATTTACATTGCTGTTGTTCACGATTCTGATGACGACAATGCTATTGCTGTCGATGACTTATTAGTTGAAGGATCTGTTGGGGTAAACGATTATGAATTGGGTAACTTGGTTAGCTTTTTCCCGAATCCGGTTACTAACGATTTGAACATGACTTTCACAAACATGATCACAGATGGTTCGGTTTTCGAAGTATATGATCTTAACGGAAAGAAAATCATGAACGAAGTTATTTTCCCAGAGTCTAATCCTACTATTTCTATAGACTGGTCATCTTTGACTAGCGGATTGTACAGCGTTAGATTTATCGTTGACGGTGTTGCTACACAATCTACAAGCATTGTGAAAATGTAATCCTAAGCGATTAAAAAAAATTAAAGACCGTTCTAAAGAAATTTAGAACGGTTTTTTTATGTCTGAATAACACCTACGTTAAAAGGCTTTTCTGCCGGTGCTCCATTAGCCATTTCTATACCTAAAGAAAGAAAGTCTCTGGTTTTCGCTGGATCGATTATAGCGTCCATCCACATGCGAGATGCAGCATAGTACGGACTGCTCTGCTCATCGTACCTTTCTTTGATTTGTTGATACAGCTCCTTTTCTTTTTGTTCGTCTATTTCTTCACCTTGTTTCTTACGCGAAGCCACTTCAATTTGGACCAATGTTTTTGCCGCTTGTGCTCCTCCCATAACTGCAATATTGGCCGTTGGCCAACCCACTATTAGACGAGGATCATATGCTTTTCCGCACATAGCGTAGTTTCCAGCACCATAAGAATTCCCAATAATCACCGTAAATTTTGGTACCACAGAATTGGACATGGCATTTACGAGTTTTGCACCGTCCTTAATGATTCCGCCATGTTCGGAACGAGAACCAACCATAAAGCCGGTCACATCTTGAAGAAATACCAATGGAATGTTTTTCTGATTGCAATTCATAATGAACTGCGCTGCTTTGTCTGCTGAATCAGAATATATTACACCTCCGAAGCGCATTTCCCCTTTTTTGGTTTTTACAATTTTTCTTTGATTGGCAACAATTCCAACAGACCAACCGTCAATCCTTGCATAAGCAGTAATAATTGATTTTCCATAGCTTGCCTTGTATTCAGTCAGCTTTGAATCATCAACTATGCATTTGATCAAGTCCTTCATATCATATGGTTTTGCCCTGTCAGAAGGCAAAATGCCATAAACGTCTTTAATAGATTTAGTTGGTGAAAGGCTTTCTTTTCGGTCGAATCCCGCTTTTATTCCTTGATCGCCCATTTTGTCCATGAGATCCTTAATGATATCCAAAGCATGTTCATCATTCTCTGCTTTGTAATCGGTAACACCAGAAATTTCGCAATGCGTTGTTGCGCCTCCCAAAGTCTCATTATCAATGTCTTCACCTATAGCAGCCTTTACTAGATATGAGCCCGCTAAAAATATAGTACCCGTTTTTTCCACGATTATTGCCTCGTCACTCATTATTGGAAGGTATGCACCTCCCGCAACACAAGAGCCCATAATTGCAGATATTTGAGGAATACCCATCGAAGACATCACCGCATTATTTCTGAAGATTCTTCCAAAATGTTCTTTGTCAGGAAAGATCTCATCTTGCATTGGTAAAAACACGCCTGCACTATCAACCAAATAGATTATTGGTAACTTGTTTTCTATCGCGATTTCCTGCGCACGTAAATTTTTCTTTCCTGTTATGGGGAACCAAGCTCCTGCTTTTACTGTAGCGTCATTTGCAACAACAATGCACTGAATGCCAGAAACATATCCAATTTCGATGACAACTCCACCTGCTGGACAGCCACCGTAATTTTCATACATGCCATATCCTGCTAATGCTCCAATTTCAAATCGTTCTTTTCCATTGTCAAATAGATAATCCAGACGTTCTCTGGCAGTCAACTTTCCTTTTGACTTGTGTTTTTCAATCTTTTTTGTTCCTCCTCCTTGGGCAATTTTGTTCAATTGCTTGTTCAGATTAGAGATCAATAACTTCATTGAATCTTCATTCTTATTGAATGTCAAATCCTGTTCTTTCTCCATGCTATAAATATAAAATTCTCATTCGCAATTTTCCACAATAAATGATCGTGCCCATTTTCCTTCATTAAATATGAGATCTATAATACTGAGGTTAGATACAAAGCCAAGTTTTTCTTTAAAAACTTGGTTGTATGTCGCGATCTGGGCTATTTCCGTTTTATTTTTTAATCGTTCGTCTTTGTCTTGAGGTGTAGCCGTGAAATATTGCTTACTGTATGGAAAGGGATATGGAATCTCAAGAATTTCTGCAATTATCTTCATGGATTTCCGATGAACTTCTTCCAATGTATTCCATTCGAGCAGATAGAATTCTTCAATCAAAGGATAAAAAGAAGAAAAGTAAGGGCTAGAACTGTAGCATGTTTTTATGCTTTGTAAGTGCTCTCGCTTAAAACTTGAATGTGGATTAATTGCTACCTTACCAGTTGCTCTATTGATCTTAGAAGGCTTTATTACCGGAACAGTTAACTTTAACTTACCATTTGGACCTAGAATCTCGGTATGATTGCGTTGACTTTGTTTTATGTAATTTTCATGTAGATCAATAATGACATTTTTCCTCTCGAAAAGTAGAGTCCAATAAAAGATATCGCCAAAAAAGAATGCAGGTAAAATCGTCAAGACTAGTCTACACCTTTAAACATTCTCTTCCATCTGATCTTGCCATCGAACAATCCTAGATCCTCATCTAATGATAGCCAAATGAAAGTCGGTTTACCTACTACATGATCTTCTGGAACAAATCCCCAATAACGCGAATCTAGTGATTGATGTCGGTTATCTCCCATAAGCCAGTAATAGTCCATCTCAAAGGTATATGTGCTCGATTCTTCTCCATTGATGTATATTTTCCCATCTCTCACTTTGAGTTCATTTTCTTCATACACCTCTATTATTCTTCTGTATATCGGAAGATTTTCTAGGTCGATTTCAATTGTAGCATTTCGAGAAGGCATAGTAATCGGTCCAAAATCATCCATATTCCATCTATTCTTGTCCCAAAACTGCATATTTCTGGGGAACATAGTAAGTGGTAAGTAGGGATTATCATCCAGGCTGATTACTGGGGAGATGCTTTTGAAATATGCCGATTTTTTGAAGAACTCTAAACTTTCGCTGTTCAAGGCTAATCTATATTGCTCCACCTTTTTATTGCCCAATTTATTTTCAATACGCTCACCTAAAAATGAATTATTGATCGCTTCCTTGATCTCTTCGAAGCCCACACGTTTAGAAAAAACCAAATCATATTCATATTGCAAACCTGTCGGGTCCTCAGTTAATTCATCATTGATATAAACTTTTTTATCCCGAATTTCAAATTTTTGACCTGGCAAAGCAACGCATCGTTTCACATAATTGTCTTTTTTATCAATTGGTCTGACAACTATATTGTTCTTTCTGAGATCATTTTTTAATATTCTCTTTTCAAGTTCTGGTCGATCTTTATTGAATTCTATAGCCATTTGCGCATAATCATAAGTACCGATTTCTTGATTCGCGAATTGACTTTTTTTCGGCCATTTTGTGAATGCCTCTAATCTCCTTAGCTGGTAATACGTGGAGTTTTGCTCGCTCAATCTAACTGTATCGCCTTCTGGAAAGTTGAAAACCATGGGGTCATTTCTTTCCCAATTTCTCCAACCGGGTAGGCGGAAATAATCGAGTTTCATCCACTCTAAGTAAGATTTAGTATTTATAAGGGGAATAGTATGGTGTGCCAGAGGAAAAGAAATTGGCGTTTCTGGCATTTTGGCACCATGACTTAATTTACTCACGAATAAAAAATCTCCAACTCGCATAGACTTTTCCATAGAAGGAGTGGGAATAGTAAAGGCTTCAAACACAAATGTTCGAATAATAAAGGCAGCAATAAGTGCGAAAAGAATAGCGTCAGACCATTCATGGAGATTATTACGAGGTCTGTCTTTCCAATCTATATTTCCAACAAACTTATTTTCTTCTTTGAATCCCAATTGATACATAAGCACGAAAGGAATGAAAATGGCCATTAACAAGTCTGAAGTGCTTCTTCTATTGAATGACCAAGCCATTTGAACGTGCATGATAATAAGCATCAAGAATTGAATTCCCGGAACAATTAGTATCAAGATCCACCACCATGGTCTATTCGTAATCTTTTGCCAGGTATAAAAATTTAAAAATGGAATAAATCCATGCCATGAAGGCTTACCTGCTTTAGCAAAAATTTTAGGCAGGCAAACGAAGTGACTGATCAAAGTAAGAATCAGTATAATGGAAGGTATACTCATAGTTTAAAAATTTAAAAGGTCATTCATGGAATAAATACCTTTCCTGTTTATTAGGAATTCAGCAGCTAATATAGCACCTAATGCAAAGCCATTTCGGTTTTTAGCGCTGTGTTTTATTTCGATATTGTCAATTTCGTTTTGATAGCGAATGACATGATCGCCTGTAACATTATCAATCCGCTTTGAAACTATAGGGATGTCGTTTTTTTCTTTTGCCTCCATGCTCCATTCTGAATATGCAGAATGATTTGCTATTATTTGATCTGCTAAAACTATTGCTGTTCCGCTTGGAGCATCGAGCTTTTGAGTATGATGCGTTTCTTCAATCTTCACCTTGTAGCTATTTTGAACGGACATGAGCCTAGCCAGTGTCTGATTTATCTGATAAAAGATGTTAACGCCAAGACTGAAGTTAGAAGCATAAAACAAGGCTCCATTCGTTTCTATTATTTTCAGTTGTATCTCATCGAACTTTTCGTGCCATCCAGTTGTTCCCACGACAATAGGCGTTTTCGACTCAATAGCTCGATATATATTATCTACTGCAGCATCAGGATGGCTAAACTCGATTGCTAAATCACAATTGCTCCAATCTTCTTCTTTATTGTGAGAATTTATTTTGTGAGAGATACTGTGCCCTCTTTCAAGAGCAAGCTCTTCAATTTTTTCTCCCATTTTGCCATATCCAACAAGGGCAATATTCATAAGAGCTAAATTACAATTTCAGAACCAATGAAATACCTTGTGATCTCTGAACGGTTGTATTAAAATATGGATGGATTTCAAGGCTTAGATTTTCACTGACATCGAAATGTGACAAGTGAGCATCTACGTTAGCATCGATTATATTCAAAGCATAAATAATTCCAAGGGAAACATAACTCCAGTCCCTCCAATTTTTATATTGGTTTACTTGTGCTCTTAGAATTTCTGAAGACAGATTGCTGGTGGGAACTGTATTGGGATCTCCATCAAGTGTGTAGATGAGTTCAGTTTTGAAGAAATCTAGATTTTTGAGGTTTTCTCGTAAGGCATATCCAGCTATTCCAAGACCGATATAAACTATTGGGACTTTCCAGTATTTTTTGTTGTACACCTGGCCTGCTCCAGGAAGAACAGCAGAATATAAGGTTGCCTTTTTGGGAATAGGATGAACAAGATCTAAGCTATCTTTTTCCTGTGCATGACTTATGGCGGAGCTAAGAAGTAAAATAATTAAAAGAAAGCTTTTCAATAGTTTAACTTTTCAGCAATGCGTCTCAATTCAGATTGGTTTTGATAAGAGATTTCTATTTTCCCTTTTCCATCAACAGTAGATCTGATTTTCACATTGCTATCAAGTAACGAAGATAATTCATCTTTTATTCTCTCCTCAATAGGTGTGAGAATAATCTTCGATTTAAATTGCTGCTCATTAGCAGCTTTTCCTTTGATTATTGACTCCACTTTTCGAACAGAAAGCTCTTCGTTCAATATGCGATGGAACAGTGCAATACGTTCAGCTTTATTTTCCAAACCGAGCAATGCACGTGCATGGCCCATTGAAATCTTTTTGTCTTTAAGAGCTAATTGAATCTCAGCTTCTAATTTTAATAACCTTAAATAATTGGTAACGGTAGATCTTTTTTTCCCAACTCGCTGCCCTAGCTCTTCTTGGGTCAATTCGCATTCATCGATAAGACGGTGATAGGAGATTGCAACTTCGATGGCATTTAGATCTTCTCGCTGAATATTTTCCACTAAGGCCATCTCCAGCATAGTCTGATCATTCGCGTCTCGCACATAAGCAGGAATTGACTTTAAGCCAGCCAATTGAGAAGCACGAAATCTTCTTTCTCCTGAAATAATTTGAAATTGATTCCGACCAGATTTTCTCAAAGTAATGGGTTGAATTATGCCGTGTTCCGCTATAGAAGCAGCTAATTCAGATAAAGCATTTTCATCAAAATCTATACGAGGTTGAAACGGATTTACTTCAATATCTTCTATCTGCACTTCATCTATCATCCCAGTCGATGATGTTGAAGAAGGAACACTTAGTCCACCGTGAAAATCTGTTTCAACATTTTCAAGTAATGCGCCTAACCCTTTGCCAAGTGCTTTTTTCTTAGTCATTCAATTCTATTATTCTTTCTTCAGAAGACATTCTCGTCAACTGATTATTCTGTAATATTTCTCTCGCGAGATTCAAGTAATTAATTGCACCTTTAGAACTGGCATCATGCAAAATGATGCTTTCTCCATGACTTGGAGCTTCTCCTAACTTGGTATTTCTATGTATAATCGTTTCGAAAACCAACTCCTGAAAGTGAATCTTCACTTCTTCAACGACTTGATTTGCCAATCTCAAACGAGTATCATACATGGTTAAAAGAATACCTTCAATTTCTAGATTAGTATTTAATCGCGATTGGACAATTTTAATTGTATTGAGCAACTTTCCAAGCCCTTCAAGAGCAAAATACTCGCACTGCACAGGCACGATTACAGAATCAGAAGCGGTCAATGAATTTATGGTTATCAAGCCTAAAGAGGGGGAGCAATCTATTATTATAAAGTCATAGTCATCGATTACTTCATCCAAAACACTTTTCATTTTGAATTCTCGTTCTTCCATTTCAACCATTTCAACTTCAGCACCTACTAAATCTATGTGCGCTGGAAGCAGGTGCAAATTTGGATTTGAAGTTTCTCTTATTGCATCTTTGATCTTTTCTTCTTGAATAATGCATTCGTAAATGCTTTTTTCGATTTTTCTAGGGTCAAAGCCTACTCCAGAGGTAGAATTTGCTTGTGGATCTGCATCAACGAGGAGCACTTTAAATTCCAATACCCCTAAGCTCGCTGCAAGATTAATCGCAGTAGTTGTTTTTCCAACTCCTCCTTTCTGATTCGCAATTGCTATAATTTTTCCCATGCTTATAATTCTAAAGTTTCGTTAATGTTTAGTAATGTCAATTTTTTTCCTGCCGAATTGAATTTGGTTTTTGCTTCGTCTTTATTGATTGCAATTGGTGGAAAGGTATCGAAGTGCATTCCAATTATATTGTCACAGGAAATGTATTCGCTGGCAATAATTGCATCATCAATTCCCATGGTGAAAACATCTCCTATAGGTAAGATTGCCCAATCTAGATTGCATTGCTCCCCTATAATCTTCATATCCCATGTTAGCGCTGTATCACCGGCATAATAAATCTGCTTTCCATCTATATTGATTAAGAAACCTCCTGGATTACCACCATATGTGCCGTCAGGCAATACACTGCTGTGAACGGCATTTACGTATTTAATAGTTCCAAAATCAAAATGATACTGTCCGCCATGATTCAAAGGCATTCCATTTTGGATACCTTGTTCTCCTAGCCAGGTAACAATTTCATAATTTGAAATGACTTTGCACTCCGTACGCTTTGCAATAGAAATCGCATCGGCCACGTGATCACCATGCCCGTGGCTTAAGCACATGAAATCGGGATTAAATTCTTCTGGATTTACATCAGGAGTTCCCAACATGCTTGAAGCTGGATCAAACAAAATGTTCACCGAAGAATTCGCAAGCGCAAAACAAGAATGTCCGTAAAAGGTCAAATTCATTAGTAATAGATCAAGCATCTAAAGATAAAATGTCAATAAGTCAATTGAAGCGGAATAGTGCAGATTTTATACACATATCATCCAAGTATCACCCGCCAAAAACTCTGGCATCATTAATTAAAATTGGTTTTCATAAACTATTCAATGTCAATTGAATAGTATGTGAAATGGAAAACACAAAGTTCAGTGTGGACTGCTCAAGTAGAAATTCATATATGGGTTTTGCACAAAATCGAGAATTGTTGAAAAAAGAAGTCTTATGGGATTTTTAACAATAAAGACATTCTTGATATGGTCGTCACAAGAATGTCTTTGGAAGTGTAGATTGGTCGAATTCTTTTTGAGTAGAATTCATCTACTGCGTTTTGCAGGTTATCGATAATTTATCGAATAAAGAAGATTAAAAAAACCTTCGGCATTTGCCGAAGGTTTTTCCTTGAATAGTGTCTTATTTTCCAGTTTTTACCCGCACTGGAACGAGTTGGGCTTTCTTTGTAATCAAAACCCAAAGTTTACACGTTATAGTAGAAAATCTTTTGATCATGACTGAAATTTAACCAAAATGCAAGTGCATGTCAAGCCCTAGCGAAAAAATATCTGTCTAATTCAATATTTTCATCGAAAAATTGTTTTTTGTGCTTTGTTTATGTCAGTAATTGGAAGTGGAAATCTCCGTAAAATGAGATCTGAATTGCACGATGAAGTGCAGTATTTTATGCCTTTTTACGATGGGCTTATTTGGAAAGAGAATGTCCATATGAACCCCTTAATTGGAAAGGAAATCTCCTTGGATTTTGAACAACAAATCAATTGTGTTGTAAGTGGCAAATCCATCAAAAAAGCTTATGGCGAGGGAATGAGTTATGAGGAATTTATGAAGTCTCCTCTTGCTTCTCCGAGTATAATTAGACCAGAACTTAGTCGTATACATGAAGGAATTGCTTTGCGGGATGAAGCTTGGGAAAGAGAACATCATTTGCAGCCGCATTTCACATATTTATCACTTACAAGCACGGTTAAAGTAGGTGTGACGCGTTCGACTCAAATTCCAACCAGATGGATAGACCAAGGAGCGGTTCAAGGAATTATTTTGGCTGAAACGCCCTATAGACAATTGGCAGGACTAATAGAAGTGGAGTTAAAGGCCTATGTCAGCGATAAGACCAATTGGAGAAATATGCTCAAGAACGAATACGATAAATCGCTTTCGCTTTTGGAGAAAAAAGATGAAATGTTAGATCTATTGCCGGAGGCATTTCATGAATTTATATCTGATGACGATTCCGTTCTTGAAATTCGTTATCCCGTGCTGGAGTATCCGAATAAAGTAAGTTCGATCAAGTTAGATAAACAGCAACGAATTACTGGACAACTTAGAGGTATCAAAGGTCAATACTTGATTTTTGACTCAGGTGTCATTAACATTCGAAGCCATGCAGGATATAAAGTAAATTTGAGCCTTAGTGAATGATTTCGAGCTTTTTGACCATCATCACGTAGTTTTCACTATCGCTAAGTCGCACGTAGTAATTTCCACTGGCCAAATCCGAAATATCAATTGTCTGCTGAAATAATCCTGGGAAGTGGCTAAATGTTTCATGTTTCAATCTCAACCCTCGAATATCAAATATTTCCACTTCGATCAATCCATCTATATCGATTGTTCCGGATACGGTAATCTCATCTCTACTGGGATTTGGATAAAGAGAAAACTCTTCATTTATTGAAGAAAGATCATTTGTGCTTACCAGGCTCATTCCGTTGGCAAATGCATATTCTCCAATCCATAGACTGTCAACTGTTACGCTTCCATTTGCATTTGTTGTACTCGAACCAGTAGTTTTAAAATAGTAAGGGTGTTCGATCCAAGGAAATGAAGCATCTGGTCGATAGACCATGATAAGACTATCTTCTGTCACAGCCACCAAATCTTCATCAAAATGCTGATCAGGCACAGAACCACGGTAATTTACTTTTCCAGAAAGAGCAGTGCCACTAGGTAAAATCCCGTCAATTATCCAATAATGCGAATTTGAAATAGTAGATATATTGTCATCTAAGTTTTCGTTATCTGGTCCAGACCATACATGATTAACCCGAATGAACGCAGAGTCTCCTTCATTCATTTCAATGACTTTTAGTCGAAATTCTGTTCTGTCTACCGTACTGAAAGAACCACCAGTTTCGTTTTCTATGAAATTTAAATCTAGTCGCGCTTGATTCAGTCTTTGGCGCCCATTTAGATAGACCAATAATGGCTCAAAATCTGTGGAAAAACTAGCTGAGGAATATTGCCCATTCGCATCAATTAGAAAATGATGTTCATCCCAATTTTGATCAACACATGTAATTTCTAGCGGAACATGTCCATAATATGAAGGGCATTCATGAAGTTTTTGTTGCAAGTACACATTGTGATCATATTGATTGCCATTTTCGACTGATAAGACAGAGTCAATGACAAAAACGGAATATCCTGGCTTATAAATCTGATCATCAAAAAAATCAGTTAAGTCAAAACCTGTGGCTTCAGTAAGTATGTCTCTCATCATTATTGGAGTCATATAATTAAATTCCAAACTGTCTCTGAGAGCAGTCATTCCTTGTCTATACAGTGTATCCCCTAAATATCCTCTCAAATTGTGCATTACAGATGCTCCTTTTTGATAGGTATGCGTACCATAGATTTGCTCATCTGGCATTGGGGATAGGGCTTGGTAACCATCGTCATCAAGATGGGCAGTTTTTAGAATGTTTTCTTGGTTGTCTTTGAGAATATCTATAAAAACCTCTTGACCATATTCGTACTCGAAAAAGAGGTATTCGCTATATTCTGCATTTCCTTCTTTCAACCACATGTTATTATGAATGTCCGGAGTAACCAAATCTCCCCACCAAAGGTGCCCTAGTTCATGTGCATATAAGCTTTCATTGGTTCCCTGGTTTTGGCTAGGCATAAAGTCAGGATAAGCAATGCCTTGAGGAATTTCTAATGCTCCATCGGTAGTAGTAACATAACCAACTCTTTCCCAAACATATGGGCCAAACCAAAATTCTAAGGCGTCAATACAGTCTCCGATATTCACGAAATCATTGACCATTGCAGGCAATTGATTGGGTTTCGCTTTTAGAGTAACCTCAATATCTCCAAATGCGCCAGTATGTGTGAATGCATGTGTATCATAATCTGCGGCTGCAATTGCAGAAAGGTGCGTTGGAATAGGAAATTTAAAATGATAATCTCTTATTAAGGTGTCACCATCCAAGAAAGTTTCTCCAACTAAATCACCCTGACAATGAGGAACTCTTCCACCAGCAGATTTTACATGATAATCATAGGTGGCTCTTTCCTTAAAATTATCAAAGCAAGGATACCAAACCTTTCCAAAATAGGGTGGTATAGTCGTTAAACCGATACCCAAATTGTAGACGTAGTTACTTTGAAAATAAAATCCTCCCCAAAACGGATCCTTATATGGAACTCCGTGATAAAATACCTCAATTGAAGAAGTATCATTCAATACACTTGGTGTCTCCAAATCAATTGAAAGAACTTCGGTGTCATAATTAAAGCTAAGCAGAGCATCGTTTTGCTTAACGGAATCTACAGTTAAATTGAATAGCTCAAAGTTGATGTCTTGTATGCCGTCAAATAGGTTTACATATTGAATTTTAGCAGCTGCAATGAGCATTTGATTGGAATAGTCTGTTATGTCTAGTGTTAGATCATAATTCAAAATGTCAAAAGTGTCACTTTCCATTACACTTTTTTCCAAAAGTTCTAATTGATGTTTTGTCGGTTTTTGATGCTTATGCGCCTTATTTTTATAAAAATGACAGCCATCGAATTCGATTTGACCATTAAGACATGAAGCGAAAATAAGCGTTAAGGCAGCAAGGTAGATTCTCATATTTTTTCCTTAAAACAATGAAAGTACAAAAGAATGGAGCAACTGTGACGCATTGTACATAAAAAAGCCTTTCAAACTTGAAAGGCTTTTAATCTTGATATTGTGTCCAAAATGCGACCTACATTTTAACAAAATTGGTGTGAGTAGTCCCAATTTCACTTATCAATTGCAATTGATACTGACCTGGGGCCAAATCGCTGCAATTAATCCCAATCGTCACATTTCCCGTATTAATAATCTGTTTCTCTTTAACTTTCTTACCAGTTTGATCATAGATATTCACCCAGTAGTTTCCGTTTATTGACGTATCGAATTGAATATTTAAAACATCCTGTACAGGATTAGGTAAGACGGTAATTTCTTGTTCCTTAATATTTTCTATTCCCGTTACGAAAACATTCACTGGCACTAGCTCTGAGGAACAAACAATCTTTTCTTTTTCAATTTTCCAATCATAGAAATAGTAATAATAAGAAGCACCGTAAAAGGAATCGGTGAGCTCTCCGACATCCCCAATAGGATAAGGATAATTCACTCCAGAACTGTTTCTAAAGAGATTGTTCTCTTCACATCTTAAAGATAAATTAGTGCCTTCAGGTACCTCGAAATTCAAATCGATTACATGTTCACCTTCTTCTAAATATATTGCGGTTGAAGCCAATTCAATATCGTTTTGATCGTTTAAAGTGATTGTTCTTTCTCCAGCTCCAGCGCCTGCAGGAACATAAACACGCACACTTAATAAAGTGAATGGCTCATATACTTGAAAATATGAATAGGCGCCTGAAGAGGGAAGTCCACCTCCACCAGCATTATCCGCTTTTCCTCCATCCTGTAATTCTCCTCCCACAATATTATAATCTTGTACATAGAAAGTTGCATCTCCGGTAACATCAACATCCAAAGTATTGCCTTCTCCAATTTGGTTTGAAGCCGAAGCATCATCATACCAAATAAGATTGTTTCCGGTTGCACTCAATTGAACAGTCCCTGAGCTTGGAATAGTAATATCAGTAGCCACAGGGTTTTCAGGTATGGGAATAAATTCTACCGATACGGGCTCTGAACTTATTTGCGCACAAATTCCGTCTGCCATTACTGAATAGTTTCCGGTTTCGGTCACAGAAATACTTTGTCCAGGTTGATTATTGGACCAAATCCAATTTGAGCCAGAAGAAGCAGTCAGCGTAAGTGGTGTTCCTTCACATAAAATAGGTTCATTGTCCAATGAAATGGTCAAATCTTCCTCTTCAACGAGAGAAACATTAATGCTATTAGATTGCGAAATACATCCATCACCATCTGTTAAGATCACGCTGTAATTTCCACCAGAGTCAACGGTGATTGACTGCGAATCCTCTCCGTTTGACCAAGTGTATTCATAACCTGCATCAGCTATGAGTTCTACTGTCTCACCGGGGCAAATTGTAAGATCACCATTTACCTGAATTTCATTATCACCTAACAAGCAATCAGCTTCAGGAATGATATGCAATTGATTGATATCAGGATTTTCAATTACGACTACCGTTCCACTCGGCCAAATAACTTCTACAGAATCTATTGTGTTCGCTTGACCAATTCCGAAATGTACGTTCAAAGAATGGCCAGGTGAAAATCCTTGACCAGATCTTACTTCACGTGTCTGAACGCCCCATGATCCATAAAGATTCACTCGTGAACCGATTCCGTTTACATTACTTGCGATTCCCTCGAATCCAAATTTCACCCAATTATTTGCATTGATATTATTGATGTAAATGCTATTGCCTGTGAATATGTCTAGAAATCCATCATTGTTTAAATCAGCAACGGCTCCTTGTCCAGTTGGAATATCAATGTCTGTGAAAGTGCCATCTCCATTATTTCGGTAAATTCCTTGACCCACTTCAGAAAAAATATCCATGTATCCATCATTGTCAAAATCTCCACCCATTGATTCCCAAGCTCCTAAATCGGTTGCATCTATTCCAGTTCCGGCAATAATATCGGTGAATGTTCCATCTCCATTATTGTCCATAAATAAATTCGCCCAAGCATGATTAACAATAAAAGCGTCAAAATCACCGTCATTATCGAAGTCTTCAAAAACAGTAGACCAAGACTGATCATCTGAATTCATTCCGGCAAAAGCACCAACTTCTGTAAAGGTGCCGTCTCCATTATTTTGATAGAGACCATTTATTCTTTGCAAATCTCCAGGAGGAGCCCCACCTCTGCACTTTGTAATGTAAAGGTCACAATCGTGATCATTGTCATAATCGACCCAAATGGCAGCGTAATTTCCTCCAACTGGAACTGTTGAAATCAAGGATTGATCTTCGTTCAACATTCCAGTGCCATCGTTTATGTATGGGTGACTTAAGTCAACATCATGACATACAAAGGCATCTAGATCTCCATCGTTATTGATGTCCATAAAGGTCGACCTCTGCGAGAAAATATAGTCATCAATGAAGTGCTCCCAATATCCGTTTCCGTCATCGTCAGCGTAAACAAATGAAACGCGACTCCCACCTCCGAATACTAAATCGGTATATCCGTTTTTGTCAATATCGGCTGCAGAGATACTCCAAGAAGCTGAATTTTGAAATGGTACATCAAAATAGCTGGTGCTGTATGTGCCATCTGTATTTTGAAAACTAATAATTAGCTGCCCATTGTTCACGCGAACAATGTCGTCCAAATAGTCCCCGTTCATATCTGCTGCGCAAGGCTCAGCAAAATTTCCAGAAATAGCAGGGATCAATGAGGTTTGATTAGAAAATGAAATTTGACCATTTAAGGAAAAGGACAAAAAGCACAATACTAACGTAATGAGTTTGAATGGTTTCATATAATTCGGAATTTGAAGTTTAAAAATACGGAAATATTCATGAAGAAAAATCCAATTTCAGTGAAAAAGGTGTCGTTCATTGGATTTTAACTTAAAGAGTAAATCTATCAAAAAAGGCATTTTCAAAAAATTAGAAAAAAGAGAACTTGCTTTAAGGACTATTCTTCACCTTTGTAAAAAGTAATTAATGATTAAGCTTTCACTTGTGGTTTTGGCTGCCGGAATGGGTAGCAGATATGGAGGATTGAAACAATTAGATGGTGTTGGTCCCAATGGGCAAACTATTATGGACTATTCAGTTCATGATGCAATTCAAGCTGGCTTTGATCAAATAATATTCGTGATTAGGAGAGACTTTGAAGCTGAATTTAAAGAAAAGATTCTATCTAAATACAATTCGAAAATTGAATGCGTTACGGTTTTTCAAGAAATGAATTCTTGCACACAGGGCATAGGTCAAGAAATTATTGACAACAGAGAGAAGCCATGGGGCACGGCTCATGCCACCCTTGTTTCGAAAGAAGTTGTAAACGGACCATTTGCGGTCATTAATGCCGATGACTTTTATGGAAAAGATGCTTTTGTTCAAATTAAGAAGTTCCTTGCACAAGATTGCAAGGAAGATGAATTTGGAATGGTCGCTTATGAATTGGATAAAACGCTGAGCGAAAATGGAACAGTGAACAGAGGAATCTGTTCTATAGATAAGGGTTACCTGAGCGGTATTGTAGAAGGGCTTAAAATAAGCAAATCCAATGGTGCATATAAGCATGAAACGCCTAATACGGAATTAAATTTGAACAGCAAGACCTTGGTTTCTATGAACTTCTTTGGATTTCACCCTTCGGTAAATACTTATATGCAAAAGGAGTTTGTCGATTTTGCAAATGAGAATAGTTCGAATCCAAAATCGGAGTATTTTATTCCATTGGTCTTAGACAATATGATGAAAAAGGGGCTGGCCAAAGTACGTGTTATACCTACTTCAGAGGAATGGATTGGAGTGACGTATCAAGAAGACAAACCGGAAGTAATGGAACGATTAAATGCTTTGACTGAAAGAGGCGTTTATGAAGAACAGTTCTAGAATTCTAGTAATGCTTTTATTTTCATTCCCACTTTCTCGGCATTTGGAATCATCGTAGCTTCCAAAGTTGAATTTAATGGGATGGCAGGGAGATTTTCAGAGCCGAGGAGTTTTACTGGGGCATCTAAATGTTCGAAGCAGTTTTCTTGAATGAAACCTGTTAATGCTTGAGCAAATGAATTACACCAAGTTTCTTCCGTTACAACCAAACACTTCGAATGGGCTTTAACGCGCTCAAAAATTAGCTCGGCATCCAAAGGAACTAATGTACGTAAATCGATAATTTCAACTTGGCCTTCAAATTCTTTGCTTGCTGTTTTGGACCAATATACACCCATTCCATATGTGACCACACAGATGCTTTCACCCATGGATATCCTTTCAGGGTTAGCCTCCTGCGCAATTCTTGCTTTACCTAAAGGCACAATGTAATCCTCATCGGGCTCAATACTTTTAGCTTCTTCTGTTCCAGGTAATTTAGACCAATAGAGTCCTTTATGTTCCAACATCACAACTGGATTTGGATCGTAAAATGCTCCTTTTATTAAGCCCTTTAAATCGGCCCCGTTAGAAGGGTAGACCACTTTTATTCCTTTGATATTGCACAAAACAGATTCTACACTGCTACTGTGATAGGGACCGCCACTTCCATAGGCCCCAATTGGCACACGTATAAGTGACTGCACAGGCCACTTGCCATTGCTCAGATAATACGATCGGCTTGCTTCAGTATACAATTGATTCAAACCAGGCCAAACGTAATCTGCGAACTGCACTTCTACAATGGGTTTCAGTCCTACTGCAGACATACCTACAGTACTTCCAATTATAAAGGCTTCAACGATAGGGGTATTAAATACGCGATTGTCTCCGAACTTTTGCGCCAAAGTAGCGGCTTCTCGGAATACTCCACCTAGTCTGCCACCAACATCTTGACCATATAAAAGGGCTTCTGGATGTTTCCTTAATAGCTCTTCGATACCAAATAATGCACAATCGACCATCAATGTCTGTTCGCCATCTAATGGGTGACGTTCACCTTTTTCTTCAGTCACAGGACTTGGTGCAAAATCGAAGTCAAAAATGGATTCTGCGGTGGGCTCCTCTGCTTTCATAGCTTCAGAAAAATCCTTTGCCACTATTTCTGAAGTCAGATTTTCAATTTCGGTGAGAGTCTCTTCTTCAATTCCCGCCTTTAATAGCATTTTCTTGAACAAAGGAAGAGGATCTCTTTTTTGATGTTCCTCAAGATCGTCACGGTACCATTCCCTGCGAACCCCAGATGTATGATGACCTAATAAAGGAGTTTTAGCATGAATAAGCACAGGAATTCTATCAGTTCTAACTTTATGAACTGCTTGCGAAAACGCACTGTAGCTAGCAAAGAAATCATTGCCTTCTACTTGGATAAGATCAATTTCAGGAAAAGCCTTAACAAACTGCGAAGCATCGCTGGCACGAACCTCCGAAGAATGTGCAGAAATATCCCACTCATTATCTTGAACCAAATAAATAATAGGCAGTTTTTTCAAGGATGCCATTTGCAATGCTTCCGAGATTTCTCCCTCTGTCATTGAAGCGTCACCTAAAGAGCAAACCACTAGGGGTTTTTCTTTGATGCGCCTATTTTCCAGTCCTTGGATTTCTTTGTATTGCAAGCCCATAGCTAATCCTGTAGCTGGAATTGCTTGCATTCCCGTAGCACTTGATTGATGAGGGATTTTTGGCTTGTCATCATCATTTAAACTGGGATGACTATAATAAGTCCTTCCTCCGCTGAATGGATCATCTTTTTTAGCGAAAACCTGCAACATCAATTCATATGGACGCATTCCTATACCTAACAAGATCGAGTCATCTCTGTAATATGGATAAACGAAATCTTGTGGTAATAAATGCATTCCACAAGCAAGTTGAATAGCCTCGTGACCTCGAGAAGTTGCATGAACGTATTTAGCCGTTAATTTGGCATTTTCTTCATAAATATCGCTCATTGCCCTGGCTGTGCACATGAGGTCATAAGCTTTTAACAAGATGTCTACGCCAATATCTGTAGGAGCTGATTTCAGTTTCATGAGTGCTTGACAAAAATAAGAAAGATATTCAAAGGCGGTATTTAATAATTAATTAAGACCCATATATAAATTAGATAATTCTCCTTACATTGTGGCTCCACACAATAATATTCTTCAATACCGAAAAAAGTTTTTTTTCAAGAAATTGAAATTACGGGAAACTTTTTGATTAAAGCCGAGCAGTCTCGGCTTTATTTTTGAGCTCAATGACTTTTTCTCTCACGTAATTTGCGACTAATTCAGGCTTGCTTTTGTCAAATCCAGACATCGAAATTGGATTTCCAAAACAGACCACTGCTTTTCCAGGTCTTAGCCTAAAACTGCCTGAAGGTAAGATTTCTCTGATTCCGGATACTCCAATAGGAATTATTTCAACCTCGTTTTCTAGTGGAATTAAAAAACTACCCTTTCTGAATTGTCCTACTTCGCCCGTTTTTGTGCGTGTTCCTTCTGCAAATGAGAGGATATTCTTGCCTTTTTTCATTTCCTTTCCCGCTTGGGAAATACTTAGTTTGGCTGCTTCGCTATTTTTTCTATCTATGAAGACCATGCCAGCTGCTTGGCCTAGCCACCCGACAAATGGGGTTTTTTTTAATTCAATTTTCGTTAAAAAATAGAGATAGCGCTTAGCCCCAACGAAGATCGCTGGAATATCAAACAAGGACTCGTGATTCGAAACAAAGAAATAGGTCTTTTTCCAATTAATGTCTTGAGAACCAATTACCTTGAGTTTAGAAAATGCAAGGGCAAATACTGGATAGCAGAAAGCATATTTGGCTAAGAACAGTCCGGGTTTAGGACTTCTGAATAAAAGAACAAGCAGTGTTCCTAGAATTCCAGGAATGGCCATCAGTGAAAAGATGAGAATAGCCTGGATAACGTTTAAAATAGCCCAAAGTGGATGTATGCTTTTAGGCCTTAATTCTTTACTCAAATCAGCTTTTTGGAGGCATCGTTCTGAAGATTCTATCCCATAGGGTAGAAGAAACGCCAAATGCTAAATCATCATATTTATAATGATGCAATGCATGGTGCACCATCATTTTCCGCAAAAATTTTGGTGGCTTGTTCAAATGTACTTGGTAGTGAACAAAAATGTACGACAAGTATCCGAACAATAGACCTGAAATAAATGAAAATGCATAGTCTCCCATAAAAAGATAACACAATCCCAAGAGCATACTCACTGTTATGAACCAAGGAAGAGGAGGCATAATTAATCTATTTGTGTCTTTGGGATACTCGTGATGCACGCCATGTGCTCCATGAATAATTTTTTGAATGACCTTGTTTGTAGAAACAAAATGGAAAACCCATCTGTGCATGATGTACTCAAAAAAGGACCAGAACAAATACGCACCAACAAAAGTGTAAATCATAGCTGAAATTGAAATTTCACCATTTGCACCTAAAGGTTTGTAAGTAGCGTTTACTGCTAGAATAAGCAATGCAACGGCTGGATAAATGGTATACGCCACAAAAGCTGGGGCTTTACTTAATATCTCAAGGTACTTGTTTTCAAATACTTGTGCATTTCCTGCTTTGGGTTGATAATGAACTGCCATAACCTCTTTTCGAGCGACAAAATTAATAGTTTTCGTTAAAAGCTAAAATTCAGGCTGTTAAAAATGATGAGCGGAAAAAATGAAGAGAATTTTGTCAATAGCTTTTGAAATGATAGTTTTCGAATGATAAACAGAAAGTGAATAAAAAAATGGAAAAAGCCACTTTAGGAGCAGGTTGTTTTTGGTGTGTTGATACACTGTTTAGACGTTTAAATGGCGTTCTTGAAGTGACCTCTGGCTATATGGGTGGGGCCAGACCAAATCCCACTTATGAACAAGTGTGTTCTGGAGCAACAGGACATGCAGAGGTCGTTCAGATCGAATACGATGAAATGCAAATCTCTTTTGCTGAAATCCTTGAGGTTTTTTTTGCTGTGCATGATCCGACTACGCTGAATAGGCAAGGTGCAGATGTTGGTACGCAATATCGTTCCGTAATATTCTATCATTCTGAAGAACAAAGGGAAATAGCAGAACTGGCCAAGAAAAGCGCGAATGAATCAGGAGAATTTGAGAATGCGATTGTAACTGAAATTTCTGCCGCCCAGGAATACTATTTAGCCGAAGAATATCATCAAGACTATTTTAATCTCAATCCAAATAAAGGATATTGTGCAATCGTTATTCAACCGAAACTCGAAAAGTTTAAAAAAATATTTAAAGAAAAATTGAAATGAAGATTGCTTTGATTTTAGCTATACCGGCAGTGCTCAGTTGTGGAAATGAGCAAGATGTTCATACCAATATTGAAATAAAAGAAATCAATCCTATGGCAATTGCTATTCAAGATTCTTTGGATTTAAATGAATTCAATAAATGTGCAGGTAGTCTTCTTCTGGATTAATCGTTACTTTGTCATCCACGCTTCGCGCCGCGTCGGGACGCGCCTTGAGAGCGTTGACAAGCGTCGC
>JBCCIF010000014.1:0-49489 GCA_039028335.1 Bacteroidota bacterium | reverse complement strand
CAACAGGTTTGGCACGTAAATCGATCTCAAGTGATAGACAGAGCAGTTGGTGATCACTTCCACACTCAGCACTACGAACCACACTAGCATTTTTACAGAGACAGCAAGATCGACGTCTCTGGATGCTGCATGGAGTTGCACACTTTTAGTAGCCTAACGTCAAATTTTTTAAAAGAGTACGAGGGAACGATGGACGAAGCCGATAAGGCAATCGTTTATTTCAGCCCTGAGGTTGTGGCCCACAAAAAGCTTGAGCCTATTAGTAATGACGAAATTAGGATTGCTTTTGACAGAGCAGATATTGAAGTAGTTAATGATACCGAAAGAATGCAGGACGTTCTTCTTAATTTAAACATGGAAAATTCTAACTTGCTTTTAATGAGCAGCGGGAATTTTGGTGGAATTAAAATTGATGAATTTTCGAAAAGAATCTCTGCTAATGTCGATTCAAAACTTTGAAAAGAATAGCCATCAGAAAAGAATAAAAAATGGCCAGTATCATTAAACAGAGAAGTGAAAATGTCGTCAACTTGAACGGAGTTAGATTTTCGTAAACTGCTAGTTCTTCTTTTATCAGTTCTTCTTCGGATTTTCCTTCTGACATTGGATAAGCTTTATGAAATTCCTCTATGCCCCCAACTTTTTCAATTTCATCGGAAATGGCCTTTGTTCTTGTTTTTTCCACGTAGTCCCGATATTCCGGATCAATAAATTGATAGTAAATAAAAATCCCTAGCGCCACACAAACAACATAGACTCCTCCAGATTTCATAGCTTGTTTGGCCAAGAATATCCCGCTGTGACCTCTTTCATTAAAAAAGGGTTTGATCGCAAATAGTACAACAAAGGGTAAGATGAGTAAATTGAGTCCAATCCCAATAATCACGGATTGGTCATAAAAATCAGAAAATTTAAGTCCCGACTTAATAAGTAGCCAGACCAAAGCAAGCAGAATAGGAAAGTTCTTTCGTTCCACAGGCCGAAAATAAAAAAAGGGTGCAAATGCACCCTTTATGAATTAATCTTTTTGAAGAGAATCATCCATTCATGGAGATTAAAAATTCTTCATTGTTCTGCGTTTGCATTATGCGGTCTTTGATGAATTCCATAGCTTCTACTGAATTCATATCTCCTAAATGTTTTCTAAGGATCCAAACACGCTGTAAAGTCTCTTTGTCCATCAATAGATCTTCTCTTCGCGTTCCAGAAGCTGGAATGTCAATAGAAGGGAACACTCTTCTATTTGCCAGTTTGCGATCCAATTGCAATTCCATGTTACCTGTTCCTTTAAATTCCTCGAAGATTACTTCATCCATCTTAGATCCAGTTTCTGTCAGTGCAGTAGAAAGGATAGTTAAAGAACCACCATTTTCAATTTTTCTTGCTGCACCAAAAAATGATTTTGGCTTCTGAAGTGCATTCGCATCAACACCACCCGTCAATACTTTTCCGGATGCAGGCGAAACCGTATTGTATGCTCTAGCAAGACGTGTAATGGAGTCAAGCAAAATACATACATCATGACCGCATTCGACCATTCTCTTTGCCTTCTCTAGAACGATATTGGCAATCTTTACGTGTCTATCCGCAGGTTCATCAAAGGTTGAAGCAACAACTTCCGCCTTTACGCTTCTTGCCATATCGGTAACTTCTTCTGGACGTTCGTCAATTAAGAGAATAATTAAATAAACTTCAGGATGATTTTCTGCAATGGCATTAGCAACATCTTTTAAAAGAACGGTCTTACCTGTCTTTGGTTGTGCAACGATCATGCCTCGTTGACCTTTTCCAATAGGAGAGAAAAGGTCCATGATTCGAGTTGATACATTCTTATTGTTACCTGCTAAGTTCAACTTTTCGTCTGGGAACAAAGGTGTTAGGTATTTGAAAGGAACACGATCTCTAACAAAAGAAGGATCTCTTCCATTAATTGCATCGACTTTAATTAATGGGAAATACTTTTCACCTTCTTTTGGTGGTCGTATATCTCCTTTTACGGTATCGCCAGTTTTTAATCCGAACAATTTGATCTGAGATTGAGATACGTATACGTCATCCGGAGAGTTCAAATAATTATAGTCTGAAGATCTCAAGAATCCGTATCCATCAGGCATTATTTCAAGAACACCTTCCTGATTGATAATGCCGTCAAAATTGTATCCATGCTCATCAGCTTTACCTCGATTAGGATTGTCTTTTCTCTTTCGATCTCCACCGTTTTTGCGTTCACCGTTTCTTCTGTCACCATTTTTTCGCTCTCCGTTGCGCTGAGCATGTGGTTTTCTTTCCTCAGATTCTTTTTTTGGAGCAGGAGAATCTTCTTTTTTCTCCTTCACCTTTTCCACCGTTTTTTTTTCAACGCTAGCCTTCTTTGAATCCTCTTTCGAAGCAGTTTCAACTTTTTCGGGTTCTTTAGTAGCTACCGCAGTAGGATTTACCGCTTGCTCATCTAAAATTTTGTATATAAGATCTTGTTTTTTAAGCGAATCTGCTTTTTTGATATTCAACTCTTTTGCAACCTCTCTTAATTCAGCAACTTTCTTAGAGTTTAATTCAATAATGTCGTACATGAAAAATTAATTTATAAAATGTGTTTATGATTTCAGAATGAAAACGTTTTATATGAAGGAAAATAATGTCGCGATTGCGATCAGTTTGCAATTATACAAATATTTATTCAACCAGCATATTTATTCTTGAGTTTTCAAAATTCGGCTATTTTCGCGCAAAATTTATCCGAAAATGATTCAAAGAATTCAGAGCATCTATCTATTACTAGCGCTAATTTTAATGATCGTTTCTTTCTTTTTGCCTCTTGCAGAATTTAGCCTGGGTGAAAATTTATACGAACTTGACGTTTTTGGGTTTTCAGAACCATTGGCTTTTTCTGCTCCTGCTATGCCATTTTATTTATGCCTGGGTTTTTTGTCCCTTTGTGTCCTTAGTTCCATCTTTCTTTTTAAAAATCGAAAGTTGCAACTAAGAGTGAACTGGATAAGTATTCTCCTATTACTCGGTTTGATTATTTATATTTTTTATTTCGTAGATAAGCTTGAGCTCCAAACGAAGGCAAAATACCTTGCCGGGGTTTATACTATTGTAGCGGCATTGCCTTTTCTTATCCTATCGAGCAGAGCAATTAAGAAAGACGAAGATTTGGTGAAATCTTTGGACAGAATTCGTTAGAAAGCTAATTTACTGATATCGAAATAATCACCATCAACGGCTTTCATTAATTCGGGATAAGTAGAAATGAAGATTTCTTTGATTTTTTGAATTGGAACTTCTTCAAACTCGCCATAGTTCTCTGTGTATTCCATAAATTCTTTTCCTTCTTTGTTGAATTCTTGGAAAATAGAATCCGACTCGCCATCAAATTCGAGCGGATCAACGTGGTAGATTTCGCAGAGTTCTTTGTTAAATGCAGGTGAACATTTAAACCAGTTTCCATCCACTTGAACATTGACCATGCCATGAGGGGCCATTTCTGTAGTTCCAAACTTTTCGGTGAGTCGTTCGACTGCGATATGATTTTTGACTTTAGCTAACAAGAGGTTTGCAGGAATCCCGCAAGCTCGATAGAGCCCAATTAGAATGAGTGATTTTGTAAGGCAATTTCCATCGCTTCGATGAATCAAGCGACTCACTTTGTAGTCTTCTTTTCGAAACGAAACGATGTAGGGATTATAGCGCCATTTATCGCGCACGAAATAGTAAAGCGCAATGACCTTTTCTCTAGCATCAGGAAGCAATTCAATTTTTTCAATCAACGCTTTGACTGATGGTTCATGATAGTCAAAAAAATAATCCGATTGGGTGCTAAGCATGAGGCAAAGATCGAATTAATATTTTTATGCATGCATAATAAATAAAATAATTCTTATTTTCGACCAGCTAAACCAAGTCATTTTGTACTTTGTTGTGAATTGTTTCGTAAACTAGCATTATAGTCTATGCTAGAAGAATTAATTTTAAAGCATGCGATTCATGAATAGAATAGAGGTTCTCTTTTGTTTTCTTTTATTATTTACCATTGATCTAAGTTCCCAGGAATTAATCAAAGGGGTAGTGAAGGATAAGGCGAGCAAAGAAGCTGTGATAGGAGCAACAGTTTTAGAGAAAGGTACGACCAATGGGGGAATAACAGATATTGATGGGGCTTTTCAATTTAAATCTAAAAGTCCTCTTCCAATAACTCTTGTTATTCAATTTGTAGGGTATGTGCAAAAGGAAATTACAGTGAGTGCAAGTGGTGAAAAGATAAAAATAGAGCTTGAGGAAGAAGCCATTGATATTGAAGGAGTTGAAATTGTAGGTCAACGAATTTCAGAAAAGCAAAAATCACGTCCCTTGACGGTAGAGGCTATGGATTTGATTGCGATTAAGGAAACGCCTGCAGACAATTTTTATGATGGATTGGGAAATCTAAAAGGAGTTGATTTAACGGCTGCTAGTTTAGGTTTTAAAGTGATTAATACACGAGGCTTCAATAGTACTAGTCCTGTTCGTTCACTTCAACTAATTGATGGAATTGACAACCAAGCGCCTGGATTAAATTTTTCTTTAGGAAATTTTTTGGGATCTCCAGAACTCGATGTTCAAAGAGTTGAAATCGTAGCAGGAGCCAGTTCGTCCTTTTATGGCCCAAATGCTTTTAATGGTGTTATCAATATAGAGAACAAAAATCCATTTTTTACTGCAGGTACTTCTGCCAGTATTAAAGTAGGAGAGCGATCCATGACAGAGGTTTCGGCAAGATATGCAGACGTCATAAAGAACAAGGAAGGGCTTCCTGCTTTTGCCTATAAATTCAATGTATTTTATTTGACTGCTGACGATTGGGAAGCAGAAAATTATTCACCTGTAGATGACTCGCCAGTAGGAGAAAATAATCCAGGAGGTTTTGATGCAGTGAATATTTATGGAGATGAGTTTTCAGCTAACTTTTCTGAGACTTCTACGCTAAATGAAGCAGGTCTAGGAAGGTTTTATCGAACAGGCTATCGCGAAATTGATTTGGTAGATTATAGCACAGAGAATTTAAAAGCGAATGCAGCTTTTCATTTCAGATTAAAACCGGATCAGCAACTTGATTCTCCTGAGTTGATTTTAGGAAGTAATGTCGGCACGGGAACTACAGTTTATCAAGGAGATAATCGATTCAGATTGCAAGATATTTTGTTCTTGCAGCACAAGATCGTCCTAAGAAAAACGGATAAGTATTTTGTTAGAGCCTACATGACTTCTGAGGATGCAGGAAATTCTTATGACCCTTATGCGACAGCGCTTCAGTTGCAGTCGCTAACAGGAGATGACAATGCTTGGATTGGTGGATACACCAGTTTTTGGAAGAACAATTTATTCGCTCAAATGTTGGATGCCGGATATGTTGATTTAAGCGATGATTTTACGATAGGACCTCCACCCGATTTTATTGGGATGTTTGACCCTGACTCTGTTGCAGCCGCTGAAGCATGGCTTGCTAGTAATCAATCTTTATTGGCATCCTTTCATCAAATAGCAGCGGATACCACCAATTTGGGATTTGGAACAGGAAATAATCCACTTCTCATGCCAGGTACACAAGAATTTATGGATGAATTTAATCGCATTACTTCGGCCAGAAATAATGAGAGAGAAGGAGGAACAATGTTCTATGATAAGTCGAAACTGTATCACATTCAAGGGGAATACAGATTTCAACCGGCTTGGACAAATGTGCTGACTGTGGGGGGTAACGGCAGGTTGTACACACCTGTTTCAGATGGTACAATATTTTCAGATACAGCGGGAATAGAGATTCGAAATTCTGAATTTGGATTGTATACGGGTATTGAGAAAAAGATGTCGGACGATCGGTTGACCATGAATGCAACCATTCGAATGGATAAAAACGAGAATTTCAAAGCTATATTCACTCCTGCACTTTCTTTTGTTTGGAAACCGCGACCAAATAATTTTATCCGTTTCTCTTTTGCTTCAGCGTTGCGGAACCCTACTTTAATTGACCAATATCAATTCTTAAATGTTGGGCCGGCAATTTTAAGTGGGAATCTCAATGGTGTCGATAGTTTAGTCACGCTAGAATCTTTTGGTGATTTCCGAAACAGTCAGTTATCCGATGACTTAGTTTATTTCAATATTGACCCTATTCAACCAGAAAAAGTCAAAACCTTTGAATTGGGATATCGGACAACAATCAATCAAAACCTTTACCTCGATGCGGGTTATTATTATAGTATATATGATGATTTTCTTGGATTTAACATCGGTATAGATTTGGAATTGGATCAAGCGACATCATTAATTGACGAACTCCAGGTTTTTAGATATTCTGCGAATTCTACTAATCAAGTGACGACTCAAGGATTTTCTTTGGGAGCCAATTATTATTTCAGAAAATACTATTCGATAAATGGAAATTATTCTTGGAATAAATTGAACAAAGATTTTGAAGATGACCCTATTATACCTGCTTTCAATACACCTGAACATAAATATAACATTGGAATAAGTGGAAGAGATATTCCAATAACGATCGGTGAAAAAACCATCCAGTCTTTTGGCTTTAATCTTAATTACAAATGGATTGAAGGGTTTATTTTTGAAGGATCTCCTCAGTTTACTGGATTCATTCCAACTTATGATCTCTTGGATGCCCAAATTAACTATCGTTCTAAGAGACTTAACTCCACGTTCAAACTTGGGGCCACAAATATTTTAGACAATAAACAATTTCAAACTTATGGTGGACCTAGAATAGGCAGATTGGCTTATTTTTCGATCTCCTATGAGCTTAAAAAAAATAATTAACTTTAAATTCTAATTTAAATAGCTATGATTATGAGAAGAATCTTTACACTAAGCCTTGTGGCATTTATGATCTGTGTGACACAGCTAAATGCGCAGGAAAGGTACGTTGATGAAGTGTTTACAAATATAGATCCAGTGACAACTGAGATTTATGGGGTAAACGCAACAGTGCTTTTACTGGGTGTAGTTGGAGAAGCAGTTCCTCAACCCTTGACTGCAGATATTTACAAGCCTGCCGGTGATACTGAAACAGATAGACCTTTGGTGATTTATTGTCACACCGGGAATTTTTTACCTTACCCTCAAAACGGAAGTGCTTCAGGAACAAAGACAGATTCTACTGTCGTTGCCATTTGCACACGACTAGCTCGCATGGGTTACGTAGTTGCCTCAATTGATTACAGATTGGGATGGAATCCTGTAGCCGATACACAAGAGGAACGAACATTTACACTTATTAACGCGGCATATAGAGGTGTGCAGGATGCGAGAACAGCGATTAGATACTTCAAAAGAACTGTTGCCGAATTCAACAACCCGCATGGAATTGATCCGAATAAAGTCGTTTTATTTGGACAGGGCACAGGGGGTTATATTTCTTTAGCTTGTAATTCACTTTCTGAATACGAAGAAATTTTATTGCCTAAGTTCTTCCTTCCGGATGGCATGGGCGGATTCATTCCAATGGTTATTGAAGGAGTCAATGGTGATATCAATGGGACATCAGTAGGAGTTGTTCCTCCTGGATTTCCAGGGTTTCCAGCTGGCGACACTTTGTGTTACCCGAACCATGTTGGATATGATTCAGATTTTCAACTCTGTGTGAATCTCGGTGGTGCTATGGGTGACTCTTCTTGGATGGACCCGGGAGACTCTCCAATGATATCTATTCAAACTCCGACTGACCCTTTTGCACCATATGAAACTGCTACTTTAATTGTGCCAGTAACTAACGAGCCAGTGGTTGAAGTTTCTGGATCATATGATGTACAGGAAATTCAAGATGGATTTGGAAATAATGCTGAGTGGTATAATCACACATTTATCGATCCATACTCAATGCGCGCAGATGCATTGCAAGGAGCTCTTCCTGCTAGTTCAGCACAATTACCAGGATCTGGTTTTGAAGGATTGATGCCAATAACGCGACCAGACGGATCTTTTTTAGACTCGTCTCCATGGGATTTTTGGGACCCTGCAACGAACGACAATCATGCGACAGCTATATTGACGAATCCTGACATGTCTGAGTTAAAAGCACAGACTTTTATTGATACAATTTTAGGGTACTATGCACCACGTGCTTGTATCACATTAGATCTGGGATGTGATCTACAAGGTTCTGGAATTACAGTTGGCGTAGAGGAATTAGCTGAGGATATGGTTGGATTGCAAATTGGACCAAATCCAGCAGCGGAAGAAATTACTTTTACGACAAATTCTGACTTCCCAATCCAAGACATTTATGTTTGGGATATTCAAGGTAAATTAGTCAAAGCACATGTTCGTATTGCAAATAATGTTTATGTAATGAATAGGGATCTTTTGACCAGTGGAACCTACATTGCAGAATTGCGATTTGACAATAATGCGATCGTTACAAAGAAAATTACTTTTAAATAAGCATTAACAAACACTCAACAAAGAGGGCACGAGAATTCGTGCCCTTTTTTTATTTTTGAATAGTGAAATTAGAAGGCCAAGATAGCTTTGAACAAGAGTATTATGAAAATGATCGATCTGGTCGTACGGCTGCGGCTTTGGCTTACATACCCGTTATTGGTCTGATAGCTGCTGTGCTCTTACATGGAAATAATAAGACCTCTTTGAGTGCTTTTCATTTGCGACAGGGAATAGGGATGCATGTAGCCATGCTTATCATTTACTTTTTTGGAAATATGATTCAGATCATTCCTGTTTTGGGATGGTTTGTTAATTGGATTTTTTGGCTTGCGGTAATCCTTTTACTTTTTTTCGGATTTATTTATGCCTTAAATGAAAAAAAGCAATTACTCCCATTCATTGGGGAGACCTTTCAGAAAATTTTTTCTGGACTTGATTAATCTTTAATAGCTTGCGGAAAACCGTATTTATCAATTAAGTATACCAAAGAAGCCATAGAGGCAGCACCCAATTGAAGTTCTCTTTCATCAACAGCTTCAAAAACATCAGCCGCAGTGTGATGATACTTGAAATAGCGCTGAGAATCAGGGGAGAGACCAAAAAGAGCAATCTTGTCATCACGCAGAGGTCGAATATCAACTCCAGAATAACCTCTTCTAAATTGATGAAGGCCATAGGGCTCTAAAAGCGCTTTCCATGACTGAAATTGGTCCAGTATGAATTCATTCTCTCCGTCATAGTCAAATCCTCTTGGTGAAAAGCCACCTCTGTCAGTTTCTATAGCGGCTACATGTTCAATGTTCTTTTCTTTTGCTACACGCGCGTACTCTTTTCCACCTCGATTTCCATTTTCTTCATTCATAAACCAAACGCACCGAATGGTATGTCTCGGTTTGATATTCAGTTTTTTCAAAATTCTAAGTACTTCCAAAGATTGCACTACACCAGCCCCATCGTCATGAGCTCCTTCACCGACATCCCATGAATCAAGATGTCCTCCTACAAGTATGATTTTTTCAGGGTATTCACTTCCTTTTATTTCGCAAATTACATTAAATGAAGTCGTGTCTTCCCTACTTTCACAATCGAGAGATAAAACCGCATTAACTTTATTTTTGCTAAGCAATTGGCTCAAACGGAAAGCATCTTCAGTTCCAATTGCAGCACCGGGGACCTTTGTGACGCCCTCTCGGTATCCCATGCTTCCGGTATGTGGATAAGAGTCCTTACCTAGACCTAGAGATCTGACCAAAGCAGCTTTAGCTCCAAGTTCTCCCGCGCGATTTGCACCTGCATAACGCTGATTGGAGCATGCTCCATATGCTCGAAATGTACTTATAAATCGCGGGTCCATAGCCTCATTAAAGAAAATGATCTTATCTCTAAAGACATCGGGGTCCATGGCTTTGGTATCTTCAAATTTCGTCACTTCTATTATTTCTCCCTCCAGGGCTCCATCCGTAGAAACCGAACCGCCCAAGGCGAGCACATTTACTTCTCCTAGATTTTCAATCTCCAGTTTTTCATTTCCTCTTATCCAAACAGGAACCATCACCTCCTGCAGAAAGACGCGATCAAAATTGTAAGACTTCATTAAGTTCTCTCCCCAATAAACTGCCTTATAAGAAGCGTCAGAACCACTCAATCGTGCTCCTATGTTTTTACATAGGTAGTGCAAGTTTTGATAAGCTTCTCCGTGAACGAGGGCCTCATCATATATTGATCGAATTACTAAAGAGTCCGATTGCGAATGACTTGCAAATGGGATTTCAAGAAAAATGAGGATGAATAAAGCGATTGGTTTCATATCATGAAAGCTCCATTATTTATATCGAGGGCTTGACCGGTAATGGATGTTTGCTCATTAGAAAACATGAAAGACAGGAAATTGGCTATTTCCTCAGGATCTGACATTTTTCCAGTTGGGACCAATCCCATCTGTTCTCTATAAGTTTCGTCATAAGTCTTATTCGTATGATCGGCTAGCTTTTTAATACCTGCTTTAGCCATTTCGGTTTCGACCCAACCTGGAGTGATTGAGTTCACCAATATGTTAAATGGGGCCAATTCAATTGCAAGAGCCTTTGTAAGCCCTAATAATCCAGATTTAGATGCACAATAAGCTGTATAATAGGGAACTCCAAATCGAGCGAGACAACTTGATGTAATCATTATATGTTTAAACTTCTCTTTCGATTTTTTAAGAGAAGGAATAGATTCCATGATCGTATAGTAGACACCACTTAAATTGATATTGATAATTTCCTCCCATCTATCGCTCTCTCCGTATTCATTTTCACCGCCAATACCTGCATTGGCAAAAACTCCTGCCAAATTCAATTCTTCAAGATTAATCGATTGAAATGAGGATTTGACCTTTTCCTTATTTGAGACATCTAACCCTAAGCAAATATGATCATCCCCTGCAAGCTCATTGTTCAGTTCTTCTAGTAAATGGGTTCTCCTTCCGCAAAGTATCAAGCGATGCCCCTGTGCGCTCAACTTTTTTGCGCTTGCTTTTCCAATTCCTGTTCCTGCTCCTGTAATTAAATAAGTCTTTTTCATCTATGGACATTTCATCTTCAATAAACGGCATTTATAGCGATTTACAAAACGATAGATTATCTTCACCAAAATTTAAATAATGGCATTAACTCCAACAATAAGTATACCTCTCGGCTTTGAAGCGCCTGAATTTGAGCTAAGAGATGTTGTAAGCGGAAATTTATTCAAGTACAGTCATCTTCGCGGTGAAAAAGGGACATTGGTCATGTTCATTTGCAACCATTGTCCTTATGTAATTCACATTCGCGCAGAGCTAATCAGATTAGCCAAAGATTATAGAGATAAGGGCATTGGCTTTATTGCAATTTCTTCAAATGATATTGAAAATTATCCCGAGGATGCTCCGGACAAAATGAAACTCTTAGCAGAAGAAGAGAATTTTCCTTTTCCTTATTTGTTTGACGAAACACAGGAAATTGCAAGAGCATATGATGCTGCTTGTACACCAGACTTTAATTTATTCGATGCGAATAATCTTTGCGTCTATCGAGGGAGATTAGATGATTCTCGACCTGGGAAGGATATTCCAGTAACCGGAAAAGACATGAGGGATGCTCTGGATAAAATTTTAAGAGGAGAAGAAATTTCGGTAAGGCAAATGCCAAGTATGGGCTGCAATATTAAATGGAAGACGAGATGAGGTACAATCTGAGTGAAATCAAAGAACTCATAAAAGACAGGAGGACGGTTTATCCTGTGCAATACTCGAAGCGATCTATTCACAAAGAAATTATTGAAGAGTTGTTGAATTCTGCTATTTGGGCTCCTACGCATGGAATGAGTCAGCCTTGGAGATTTAAGGTGTATCGCAATGAAGGTCTGCAAAAATTGTCTGAAATGTTGATGAAGGAATATCATATTGCAGTTCCAAAAGCCGATAGAAAAAAAGCCAAAGAACAGAAAATGGAACAGCGGCCATTGAATTCTTCTGCCGCCATTTTCGTGACGATGGAGAGACCTGAAGAAAAGAGGATTCACGAATACGATGAGATGTTTGCATGCGCTGCCGCAATTCAGAATATTCTTTTACATGCTACCGCTCATGGAATTGGTTCCTTTTGGAGTACTCCTGGTTTTATACGATCAGAAGGATTTAGAGAAAGACAAGGACTTTCACAAGATGATTGGGTAATGGGAATAATATATTTGGGTTATCCTGAAGGTGACTGGCCAAAAGGACAGCGAAAGCCAATTGAATATGTTACTGAATGGATTGAAGAATGAGCCAATTTGATGAAGCAGATACCTCAAAACTAAAAATCAAAAATTATTCGATTCATCCAACCAATAGATCGTATTGGGTTATATTCTATTCCGATGATCAAATGGCCGATCTTTTCAAAGAACTATTGATAAGAGAAGAGATTTCATTTGAGGAACATTCGGGAGAAGACTTGGTGAAGAAAAGATTGTTTGGAGTACACAAAAAGGATATGTCTAAAGCATTGGAATTGAATAATATAGCCATTGGTAAATATAGAAAGCCCTTTATAGGTGATCCCATTTTTCGATATTTCCTAATCCTGTTGAGCGTATTGCTTCTAGGACTCGCTATCTACGGCTATTTTAAGAACCCAGATCGTATAAAGTTGCCTGCTAAGGAATTATCAATCAATTGTTTATAAAAATATTGAGTCTAAATCAAGCTCGAGAATCTTTCGAATTATACTTGTACGGTCTGAAAAAGTTTTTTGTGTTCGAGACAAAAATTATTCTTTTGCGTATAACCTAAAGACTTTACACAGGAGCTTGACTCAGACACAAAGATCAAATAGAATATTTGTTCTTCTTTTGCTTATTTCAATTGCGATGAATTGCCTGGCTTCAGGCACGGAAGGCGAAAAAAAGAAAAAGAAAGAAAGCAAAAGAGATACAGCAACGGCTGTTGTCATGTATGGAGATGACATGATACTCGGTAGCCGATGGGGAAATTATCACAAACATTTTGAAAGTTATTTAGAGGAATTAAGTTCGAGCGACTCAATCTCAACTTCTTTGCAAGAAAGTATTGATTTGTGCAAGAGTCTTAATCGAATGAACCCTGAGCAACTAAGCACTGTGAGAGATTCGCTTTTCGAATTGGATGAAATTCCTTTTGCTCTAATCAATGAAATAAATTTTCAATTAGCGCACTACGAATTTAATCCCAAAGATGTCGATTTTGATTTCATGATTCCTTACGATCATTCACCTTATCCAGCAAATTACTTCTATCAATCTTGGAATACATTAGATCCAAGTCCTTACGACTATTCGCTATCTGAAGGGGATACGACTGTTATGCTTCAACTGAAAAGTGAGCTCATGAATTGCGATTTCCATATGCCCTTCGATGGAGTTGTAACTTCAAAATATGGATGGAGAGATGGGAGAAACCACAATGGTTACGATATTGATTTAGAAGTATGGGACCCTGTGCACGCAAGTTTTGGAGGAGTCGTTCGCTTAGCGAGATACTATGGAAACTTTGGAAGGCTTGTAGTTATCAGACACTATAACGGTCTCGAAACGTTTTACGCGCACTTGCATAGATTCAAAGTCAAGCCTGGAGATATCGTTGAAGCAGGTGATATCATTGGATTAGGAGGTAGTTCTGGCCGTTCTACTGGTTCGCATTTGCATTTTGAGATGCGATTTAAAGGGCTTCCTTTAAATCCTGCGCACATCATTTCTTTTCATGAAAAAGAATTGCATGCAGATACCTTGATTTTGCAAAAAACAAATTGGGGTTATAATGCGTTTCCTAAGGGAGTGAAATTGCATTATGTTGAAAAGGGGGAAAGCCTATCTTCTATTGCTCAGAGCTATGGAATAGCCCTTTTTGATCTTTGCCAGGATAATGGATTGCACAGACGCAGTTATTTGAGAAAAGGGCAAAGATTGATGATCAAAGTCCGAAATGAATTGAGCAATTATTAGACAATTACCGTATTTTCTGGTGATATTTGAATAAATAAAGTTCGTGAAGAAAGCCTTTTGCTTATTAGTTACAGTTCTCATTTATTTCCAATCTTTTTGGGGCCAGGAGAATGAACTAACCATAGGTTTTCAATTCAAACCCATCATTCCGACTGATATTACAAATTCTGGAACAATTGAGTTTCAAGAGGATTTTGCAAATATTGTTATCAATCCAAAGTTTGGGTATTCATGGGGAGCAGTACTAAGGAAAAGTTTTACGCCTAAATTTTCGCTTGAAACGGGCTTGAGTTATGTGCGAAGAAATTTTGATTTCCAATTGACTGACCTTGATTCTGCTTTCACTACTGGTTCAGATGTAGGTCTTGTAAATTATGAAATTCCGATTCAGGCACTTTACTATGTTCAGCTAGGAGAAAATTTTTACATGAACAACTCCCTTGGCATTTCATTGGACATGTACGCGAGTGACGTGGGTAGTGTAGGTCAGGAATTTAGCCAAGTTACTTTTTACAGAACTTGGTTGCAGCCTTCACTAAAAGCAAATGTTGGTTTTGAATACCGGACAGAAAAAAGTGGTTTTTTCTATTTAGGCATAACCTTTCACAATCCCTTCGATTACATCGCCCTAAGCGTTTTGAGTTACCGTAAACAAATGGTAATTAATAGTTTTCAATCAGAAATTAACGGGGGATACCTAACTGCGGATTTACGTTTCTTTTTCCCGCAGAAGAAATAAGTTACAATCTTTTGTGCAGAGAGTCTGAAAGTGCAAGTTCAAAAGGCATGTATTAATCTCTATCTTCGTTTAAATCTTAAATCAAATGCTAAGAACTTTTTCTCTTTTATCCCTGCTCTTTTTTTGTATGCAGTTAGGCGCTCAAGGTGAGACCTGTGCGACAGCAGAAAATGCACCATTGAATGATTCATTCAATGCAGATGGTCCTTCTTCGGGTGGTGGTTGCTTTAATTGTAGCGGTACGGCTATTAATGCGGACTGGTATACATTCAGTACAATGGAAGAAGGTTATGCAACCGTGTCTTCTTGTGAGGATCCAAATGGTCCGGATACGCGATTTTGGGTTTATTCTGGTGATTGTAACAACCTAACTTTAATTGCTGAAGGTGATGACGGTTGTGGGATAGGAACTAATTTTTCCTCGAGGGCTGAGTTTTTTGTTGTGCCTGGAGTTACCTATTATATCGAATGGGATGATCGATGGGAATCAGATCCATTTAACTGGAGATTGCTATTTAATCTATGCCCGAGTATTTTGGACCCCATTGTGGATTATACGACAATTGACGAAGCGCAAATATCTTGGACTTCTTCTCAGCCGGCAAATCAGTCTCAAATAGAGTATGGTCTTGCAGGCTTTCCCTTAGGGACAGGGACTATTGTCAATAGCACAAACGCAAGCGTTGTCATTTCCGGATTAACGATAGATACCGATTATCAAGCCTACATAACGGAAATTTGTCCGGACAGCACAATTTCGAATTTGCTTGGACCAGTTAACTTCAGTACAGATTCATTGCCAGCACCAGATAATGACATGTGCACTGGTGCTATTCCAGTCGACTGCGGAGAAACAGTAAATGGATCAACCGAATTTGCCAACATATCTTTGAACGGAGAATTCTGCGGTACTTCTATCGATTCACCGGGAATTTGGTATTCCATTGTTGGAGATGGTTCATTAATTGAAGCTTCGACCTGTGATTCTGCTGACTTTGATACTAAGATTAGTGTATTCACAGGAACATGTGATTCCTTGATTTGCGTAACAGGCATAGATGATTCTTTTCCATGTGCAGGAAATACTTCAATCGCCTCCTGGCAGTCCGTTCCTGGAGAGCAATATTTCATACTGGTCCATGGATTTGGAGGGGCTTTTGGCGAATTTAATTTAACAATGTCATGTATCACATGTCCAACACCTCAATTAGGTATTGTTAACCTAACGGATAATTCTATTCAAATAGATTGGGATCCTGCTACTCCGGGAAGCACCTTTATTTTAGAATATGGTTTAGGAGGTTTCTTACCAGGAACGGGAACTACTGAGACAGGTTTAACCGGAATTGATGGGCCTACTTATACAATAACGGGATTGAATCCGATTACGAATTATTCTGTTTATCTTTTGCAGGATTGCGGTATGTTAGACGGTCAAAGTGACACTTCTCTTGTTCTTGACTTTACAACAAACGATGTTCCTCCATTAAATGATGAGTGTATAAATGCTGAAATGATCAGTTGTGATACCATAGTGAGTGGCATTACAACTTTTGCAACAGTAGATACGTCTGTAGCACCCGATTGCGGATCGGTGACCGTAGTGGCGCCAGGTGTTTGGTTTACGATTGAAGGTACAGGTGGGGTGCTAACAGCGTCTACATGTAACATAGCAGATTATGATACAAAAATCTCTGTTTATACAGGTGCTTGCACAGATATGCAATGTGTTGTAGCAAATGATGATGCTGTAGGCCCAGATGGAATGGATTGCAGTGGATTTTCTTCAATCGCAACCTGGAATTCTGAACCAGGAGAAATCTATTACATCTTGGTACACGGTTACAGCGAATTTAGCGCTGGATCCTTTAACATGGAGATAACTTGTACTGAACCCTGTACACCTGTTCCTGAAAATCAGGCTTGTTCCGAGGCTATGTTTGTCCCAATCAGTCCCATTGATTCATGCACGTATACTTTGGGAAATAATTCTTGCTCGAGTAGCAATTTGAATAATCCATCCTGCGATCCATTTGGAATTATTCAGGACATCTGGTACACATTCAATACAGGAAACAATACCGACTTAACTGTTGATTTGATTTACACTTCCGCAACGAACGGTTCCTTTGCTATTTATGAAAGTTGTGATAGTTTAGAAATTTATTGTTCCAATAATACAGCGGGTCCAGAAACACTTATTGGGCTTGAACCCAACACAGAATATTTTCTTCAATTTTGGAACGGAGGAAGCAATGAAGCAGGCGAAATAGATTTGTGTATATCTGGAGAATTTATTTCGGCTTTGGATGATCTGAATGACTCTTTTGATGAGCTTATTCAAGTTTTTCCTAATCCAGCTTTTGATCAAGTCAATGTGAAATTGAAGGATGCAAACAATGTTAGGTTACACGTTTATGATATGAAGGGAGTTTTGATTGCGAATGAAATGATAAACAATAAGAACTATAGTTTTAGTATCGATTCTTGGCCTCAAGGAGTTTATCACTTTGTTTTTGAAAAGGACCTTCAAAGAAGCAGTCAAAGAATTATAAAGCATTAAAAAAAGGGCGATCAAACTGATCGCCCTTTTTTGTGAATCTTTTTGCTCGGATTAGCGAATAATGAGTTTTTGAGTAAATACAAATCCATTCGCTTCCAGAACCACTGTATAATATCCAGCAGGATAGTTGGCCGCATTGATAAAGTATTTTTGCTTGCCTTGTGGCATATTGCCTTCAACAATTTGTTCTAATTCCCTTCCCAATGCATCACTCAAATACATTCTTCCATTGATATTTTCAGGCAAGTTAACCGGAATGACAGTGATTGCAGTTGCTGGGTTCGGATAAATCGATTCAAATATTGAATCTTCGAATTCATCGATTCCAACTGAACCGATAAAATCAAATGAAAAATATCCTTCAGGAGCTGGCATGGGTCTATTTATAGACTTGCCTGAAGTTGCATTTCCTTGAATGTAATAGTGCACAGTTGTTCCAAATGCCTGACCAGGGATAGTCGCTTCATATATTCCTTCATCAGCGTTTACCAATGTCATTGGAACTTCTGAATACGATCCACTTGAAGCATCCTTCCAAAACATATTTGCCGATGCTATGCCGTCCTTATGCTTCACAATGGCTTGAACTGTTTGATCTTCAAACTCAACAAAAGTGTCATCCAAAGGGTCGTGCGCAATCCACAAGGGATCTTCAACTCCAACAGCTTTGGTAATGCAATGGATTGCTCCACTTAATGGAATAATGCTGTTACAATTAATTGTTTCAATATTATAGCCAGGAAGCAATTGCTCAAGTGTTTCCATTGCTTGATTATCAAATTGAGCTTCATAAACCGGAACGATTACGGTCTTATTTACGAAAACCATATTTGTATATGTTCTGTAATCCCCATTCCCAAAAGGACCTCCAGGATAATCTCCGCTTTGAGGAGGTGCAATGATTCTTTCAATTTTATATGGAGTGCCCCAAGAAGTAGTGTGATTAGCCAAGATATAATCAATATTCGCTTCAATTTGAGGTCCATCAGAAACACCTTGTGGATATTCAGAAACGACAATAGTCTCCTCATCTAAAAGCTTCATATGCATGTCAATATGGTGAATCAAATCATAAGGCAAATTGTCCATTTTAATATAATTTTCAATTCCCATGAATTGCTGCATAATCTCATCTATCTCCTCTTCGGTATGATTGGGGTGGTTCAATCCGTTAAAAAATCCTCCTTGGTTTTCCTCAAGGATCAATTCGGATGAAAATCCGGTACTGTGTCCATCGCTCATATAATTTCCACCTGTGGCCATTAAGTCATATGGTGATTCAGTAGTTTCGTACAGATCTATATCCTTGTAAGCGGCTATTAATGCAGGAGTAACGTCATCTTCAGGACGCACTCTATTATAAATCCAATCAACCAAAATTGGCTCCTCAACATCGTTTTTATAGCAGGTATTTCCACCGTAGTCTCTTCCCCAAATCGAATCGTAATTCGCATCCAATAATGTGATATTGTCCATATTGTTCAAAGGACCTCCGCCCGCATTTCCCATCAAATAATTCTCCGTTTGAGTGGGATTGTCGGTCAATATGATTACTTCACATTCTTCTTTGGCATAGCGTGCAATATTCTTATTGATACTATTGAAACCTGCCCAAGTAATGATTAGGCTTTGAATTTCTTCCCATTCGGCCATAGGTCGAACATCGAAATCAGGAGGGTCTGTAATTCCAGGTATTATTGGATCAACAGGTGTTAATTCCTTGCTCAGTTCATCTGTAGTATTGTAGTTTGGAGGTGTTTGCGTTTGGCTATTGAGCCAACAAAAACACCAAACCGCCATCAAGAATGTAAAGATTGATCTCATGTTTCAAATTTTCTATTCAAATATATTAATAGTCGAGGAGAATAAAATGTTTATCACAATTGCGCATTCATCCATATTGAGCAATCAAATAGTATTGCTAAATCTTAAAATCTCTGCTCAATTCGGAAATAAAAATAGGATCAATACTATGTCCACCTTCATAAGAATGAGTGGTAAAATCAAAGCCCTCTTCTTTTATTTTTTCCAGATACAATAGGACTTTATCCCTTGAATAAAATTCGTCTTGACTTCCGAATACAATGTGCCCTTTTTTAAATCGTGAGCGCAGCGATTCGGAATTAACTTCATGCGCAATTCTTCCTCCCCATAAGATCAAATGGTCACACTTTTTTTGTTCACGTGCCATCCATCTCGAAATTGTTGCTGCTCCTTGAGAAAAACCTAAATGGATAATTTTGCAATCCTTATTCATCTGTTTTTCAAAATGATCGCGAATGCCATTGAGTTGTTCGCAGTAATTTTTGATATCATTCAAACGATCTTCTTTTGTCATCCAACTTGCGCCTATTCGCCCAGAGAAGCCTTCAAGATAAAAACGATTGAGACCTTCAGGCGCGACAATAAAATGATCATTCGCATCTAATTCACTGAACTTTTTAATGAAGAATTTAGCCAGTTGACCATATCCATGGCAAACGATCCAGAAATATTTCGTTCGGGGACCTAGCTTTCCTAGGGTATAGAAGCGAGAATTTACTTGAACTTTTAATTGAACCTCTTCCAAGAACTATTTCTTCATGAATTCACTGTCCAAATTGTCGTAGGCAAGGTAATATTTGTTTTTCCGAAGGCCTGAAACATCAATTTCAGAGTCAGATCCTCTTTTAACGATCTGGCCTTGTTCATTGAAAACCTCGAATGCAGTCTTCCCAGAAAACACAATTTTTTGTTCTTTTTTGCTATATTTAAAGGTAACCGGATTCATTTCAGAGTTGAAACTTACTTCAGGACTCTTTCTCATTTTGCCTTCAAAATTCTTTTGTACAATACGAAATCGATTAAGACCAGAGATTGGACCTGCTTGAAACTGATACTCATTTTCGTTCGATGTGCCTATACCATCAATTTGACCGATATTGACCCATTTGTTCCACTTGTACTGTTGAACGACAAATGGCAACGCACCTTGCTCGTTTATTGTAGACCATGTTAAAAGCCCATTTGCATCTACTTGAATATCACTAATTTCAAAAGTTGTTGCTGGCTTTAATGCCCCGGGGTTCAATACCGTGGGTTGACAGCCTTCCTTGAATATGATCTCAATTTCAACTTTATCACCCATTTTAAAACCATATTGGGATAAATCAACTTCGTATGCTGAAGAATTGATTTCATCTGTTGTGACATCTCCATTCACCCGTACTTCGGTAGTGCAAAATCCTACACCTTCTGGATTTTCTCCATTCATCACGAAAACATTTCTTAACTGGTAGGTTCCCTCAATAAATATTACACCGGCCTGACCAACCAGAGCTAAGAAGAATACCAAGATTGAGCTTAATAATGTTCTTTTCATTTCGATACGCATTATTGGTCCAAATATATTAATTCAGCTTGTTTGTTACCATGCAGTGCATATATTATTCCAAACTGCTTTGTGAAAAGATATCCCTTTAGTGTGATAATAAAAATGATTTTGCATCTTCCTGTAAATCAGGGAAGAAGGACTTGAAATAGCGATTTATTTCTGAATAATTGTCGTCAAGGCAATCTGATGCAAATTCCAATTGCTTGGCGAATGGATATTTCCTAACCATATTTTCGAAAGTCACTGATAAGCGACTTTTGTCTCGATAGTGAAGTAGCCAGTTGTCCTTTTTCATGAAATAGATGAGTCGTTCCATTTTTTCTGGAACATGTTCCTCAAATTGATCCAATTCTTCATAGAAATGCAGTGTGAAGGCTTCTAATTCCTCTGATGAATAGTCTTGCCAGTATTCGGCTAAAAAGTGATCGTTATAAATGTCAAGGGCTATTCCAGCTACTTTGCCCAGTTTGGGATAAAGTAACTTCAATATCTCACGTGTTTTAGTATTCGAATCGGTAAAGCCATCAATTCTTCGATGCAATTTAATTCCCTTTTGAATGGCTTCGGGGAATCTTTTAAATTGGGCTCCTTTAATTTCATCTCCTATAAAGTTTCCAAACCTAATAGAGGGATCACTTCCAGAAAGCAGAATATGTGCTAAAAAATTCACGAATTCAAAGGTACCATTTATACAGATTGCATACCGTCAATGTAATGCCAAGCGAAGCAATTGGTGCTAATTGCCTATTTTAGTTTTTTTCATGGAAGAACTAGATAGAAAGAAGAAAATATATTGGGGACTCCAAATCAGTGGTTGGTTTGTTTGGTCTCTTGTGCTTGGGTTTTGGAATTACTATTATCTCGACCTTCCATTTTATCCAACAGCTACGATCACGCTCCTTTTATTCTTTTGCGGAATTGCTTTAACACACTTCTTTCGAAACCTGATGTTAGAATGGAATTGGTTGAAAATGAGCGTGTTCAAATTGATACCCCGAGTTCTTCTAGCTTCTGCTTTGTTCAGTATACTGAACAGCCTAATCGTTGGATCTTTCTCTGATTATTTCTTGAACGATCTGCTAAAGAAAATTTTAGTTTGGCCACCGGCCTCTTTGATTGGATTGATTTCGTATTTCTTTACTTTATATCTGCTTTGGTCGTCTATATACCTTACCTATCACTTTCTAGTCAATTACGAGAAAGAAGAAGTAAAGAATTTACGATTGAGTGCAGCTAATCGTGAACAAGAATTGAATAATCTAAAGAATCAGCTCAATCCTCATTTTATGTTTAATGCACTGAATAGCATTCGTGCGTTGATTGATGAAGATCCACAGTTGGCTGAAGATTCTTTGACGCGTTTTTCTAGTCTTTTGCGAAATACACTAATTGCAGGGAAAAGGGAATTAATCACACTAGAAGATGAAATGAGTGTTGTACAAAATTATTTGGCGCTTGAAGCTATTCGCTATGAGGAGAGGTTAAAGTCGAATATTGAGATTCCCAAAGAGAACCTGCACAATAAGATTCCACCATTTCTTATACAAACCTTGGTAGAGAATGGAATAAAACATGGCATTTCAAAGCTCCCTGAAGGTGGCATGATAAATATAAAAGTAAGCGAACCCAGTATTACGCAATTAAAAATTAGGGTTGAAAACGATGGCTATTTTGATGAAGACGCTGTTCCAGATACTGGAATAGGGCTTTCTAACTCGAGAAAAAGGCTCGAATTATTATTCGGTAAAATGGCATCCCTTCAAATCCGTAATGAGCATAGAAAAGTGGTTGCTATTGTTGAACTTCCTAAAATATTAAATCTATGAGAGTATTATTGATTGATGATGAGCGTTTAGCTCGTCAAGAGATGAAAAAATTATTAAAGGATTTTGTGCATATCGATGTTATTGGCGAATGCTCCAATGCTCAAGATGCAGTAAAGAAGATTCATGACCTTCGCCCCGATTTGATCTTTCTCGATATTCAAATGCCGGGTATGGATGGATTTGAAATGCTGGAGCAACTAGAATATGTCCCTAAAGTAATTTTCGTTACTGCCTATGATGAATTTGCCCTCAAGGCATTTGACGTTAATGCGCTAGACTATCTTTTGAAGCCCATTGAATCACCAAGGCTGGAAGAAGCGTTAAAACGGGTCCAAGAGGAAATGGAGACTCCTGAAGATACGGAGAGTATAATTACACGGGCTCGGCTTAAAGAAAACGACCAGATTTTTTTGAAAGATGGGGATAAATGTTGGTTTGTTACCTTAAAAGATGTTCGACTCTTAGAATCAGAGGGCAATTATGTACGCTTTTATTTCAATAATTTTAAACCTCTGATTTTAAAGTCTTTGAACAATTTAGAAGAGCGATTAGACGGTAAGACTTTTTTCAGGGCGAATAGAAAATACATTGTCAATCTAAAGTGGGTAGAATCTATGGAAAATTGGTTCAATGGAGGTCTTATGTTGACTTTGAAGGACCAAACCAAGGTGGAAGTGTCTCGAAGACAAGCAGTTAAATTTAAAGATTTAATGAGCTTATAAGTATTCCATTCTTTTCGCTGGATTTCTGAAACTTTCGGGTTCGTATAGCTGTATTAGAAAGATAAAATTTACACCTTGACCAATACACTTTACATCTCTGAAACCCTTATTTCTCCTAAGGTAGAATTCAACCCTACCGAAAATGTATTCCAAATCAGCGGCCGACTACTTACCAGTACGCCAGAATCATTTTTTAAACCGGTGCTTGACTGGCTTGAGGAATATCATCCAGAACAAAAAGTGGAATTTCACTTTGCAATAGCCTGCAGTGACGTCAACTGCGCCAAAAGATTACTCTTTGTCTTGTACAAACTACGTAATTGGGTGAGTAAGGGGCATCAAGTAAGGGTTCATTGGCACTATGAGTTTCATAATTATGACATGCGTGAAGTAGGAGAAGACTTTGCAACGATCATTAACGAAATTCCTTTTCATTTTGCTGAGAAAAAAGCGGCCTAATTTCTGCCGTTAAGGCCAGCTGTCTTTTTTGTATATAAGCTTTCTTTTTCTACTCTCTAATATTCATATATCGGATATTCAATTCCTTTTTCTTTCGATTAGTACATCCTGTTCTTTAAGTGCATAGATTAGGTCTCTTTTCTAATGAATTCTATACATTTGCGCGAATTTTATGCGTTTAGTAGAAAATATTCCGCATCACACTTTTTCAATTTCGCTTTTTGATTGGAACGGGAAGTATATTTTGAAAATTGAACACGGTCTTGCTGAGCAAGTTTACAAGTTCAACAAAGATTGGGTCAGCGGTTTGGAAGACGTAAAGAAAATTTTAACTGAGGAGTTTCTGTTGGAAAACCTCAAGCGATTTAATGCAATGCATGAATCTGTAAAATCGACACTAAATCAATGAATATGCAAAAAGTCTCTTTGGCGCTAAACCTTATCTTATTGCTTGCAGTCGGATATCTCTTCGGGCAACATTTTAAAGAAGATAATAGTGACAAAACCCATAATGAGGAACTTGATAAAAGTGAAACTAATAATAATAGTCAAGGAAGAATCGCATTCGTAAATGTGGATAGTTTGAACTTGAACTATCTCTATATTCAAGACTCGTATGATGATTTAGAGAAAGAATCAAGAAGAAGTCAGAAACGGCTAGAGCAAAAACTGACGGAAGCTCAGAACAGATCAGTAGAGCTCCAAAAACAGGCAGTTTACATGACACAAGAGCAGCTTAAAAATGCAGAATTGGAAATGCAAGAATTATCCATAAAAATGCAAAATTTGGAGCTAGAAATGACCAATGATCTTCAAAATCGCCAAATTGAAACGAATAGAGTTTATACTGAGCGACTCAAGACCTATCTTGATGAATACAATGCAGATCAGAAATACGATTGTATTCTAGCTATTACTCAGGTTGGTGCAGTACTTTGGTCAAAAGAATCAGATGATATTACAAATGAAGTTTTGGATCATCTTAACAGCGAATATGCTGCTAGTCTAATCGAAGAAGAGGAGGAATGACAGCGGAAATAGCTGAACATAAGAAACAAGAGAATATTGTCGAATACATTTTGATGATGTGGCAATGTGAAGACCTTGTAAGAGCATTTCAATTTGACCCTTTGCAATTGGATAATTATGTTCTGGCACAGTTTGGAGAGGAGAGTGATCAAGTAAAGAATGCTACTCGGAAATGGTATGGCGACTTGTTGAAAGAGATGCGGACACAGAAATTAGAAAAATCTGGTCATATAGCAGATCTGAAGGAACTCTTAACCGAACTTATTTTCTTACATAACACCTTGCTGAACATTTCAAAAGATAACAGGTATATCGACCTATTCAAAATAACTGAACCTCATTTAAAAGAGTTCAAGGAAAAGATGGATAACCCCAATCGCCATCCTGTAGAAGCCTATCTAAATGGATTGTATGGTTTGCTCTTGCTGAAACTTCAGAAAAAGGAAGTGACGAAAGGTACTCAGGAGTCCATCGGGACTTTTGCTCAAATCATGTCTTACCTAGCACGACAATACAAAGAAATGAAGGATGGTCTACTGGATTATTCGGCTAATTGACCCCAATTAATTATCTTTCAAATCCTTCTCAAAAGGATCATTGGATTTGTTGTATTTTCGGACCTATACTCTTGCATAGTGATCAAATTATTAACCATTATAGGTGCTCGACCACAGATTATAAAAGCCGCTGCCATAAGCAGAGCAATACAAGGCTTATATGCTGATGAGATTTCAGAGATATTGGTCCATACAGGACAGCATTACGACCAAAATATGTCAGAAGTATTCTTCAATGAATTAAATATTCCCCAGCCCGACTATAATTTAGGAATTGGTTCTATGCACCCTGCTGTTCAAACGGCAAAAATGATCGATGCCATATTTGGAGTATTAGAGAAAGAAGAGCCCAACTGGTTGTTGGTTTATGGAGATACTAATTCGACATTGGCTGGATCCCTTGCAGCGAATAAGGCAGAGATTCCATTGATCCATATTGAAGCAGGCTTGCGTTCGTATAACAAGAGCATGCCTGAAGAAAACAATAGAATTGTTGCAGATCATTTTTCTACACTTCTTTTTTGTCCAACTCAGACTGCAGAAGAAAATTTACGAAAAGAAGGCTTTTTTATCAATACAATTCCAGAGTTTCACATTGATCGGCCAGGAATTTTCAATTGCGGAGATGTGATGTACGACAACAGTAAGTTTTTTGGGGATTTAGCTGAAAACAAACAATCGCTGCTCGAGAAAAATTCCTTAAAGGAAAATCAGTTTATCTTTTTTACTTGTCATCGTCCAGTGAATACAGATGTCAAGGAAAATTTGAGTTCTATATTTCGGGCTTGCCTTCAACTAGCTGATAGAGGAGAAGAAATATTTATGCCTTTGCATCCGCGAACGATTAAGGCATTAGAGCAAAGAGCACCCGCTATTTTGGAAGAGCTAAATAGTCATGAAAATATTGTCGTTCACCCACCTGTTTCATTTCTTGAAATCTCTCTCTTAGAAAAAAAATGCAAGATGGTAATTACGGATTCAGGAGGGGTGCAGAAAGAGGCATTTTTCTTCAAAAAACCTTGCTTGGTTCTCAGGGATGAAACAGAATGGGTAGAGTTGGTCGAATCGGGAAGTGCCATATTGGTCGGTGCAAATACCGAAAAAATAGTCGAGCAATTCGAAGTTTTGATGAGCAAGACATTAAGTTTTCCTCAGATTTTTGGAAGAGGAAATGCTGCCGAAATAATTTGCGAAAGAATCTTAGAGTCATCTTAATTGCTTCTTTATGTTGAACATAATAATCCGCGTTTAGCATTTGTCATTCAATTTCTGAATACTCATTTTCTAGCAGAAGAGGCAATCATAACTGATAAGAGCGATCTATTTCAAAATTCAAAATATTTAAGGTTAAATTACAGTCACCGTGAATTAGATTGTGATATTCATGTTCAACCAGAGGGAATGCTTATTGAAGAAGTAATTCGCGATTATTCAGATCCATTTTCTTCTGATATTTCCGAAAGAATGAAAGGGGATATCTTTTCCAGAATTTTTTATTCTCTATCGCGTTATGAGGAATATCAAATTCAAGAGAGAGATGAGCACGGCAGATTTTCAGATCGTTTTTTAAGTGCTGAATTGAAGAAGCAGAAGAAAACCCCGTACCTAGACAAAGCAATTATTGATTTTTTTCAAAAACTTGAAAATAAACATTCCCTTAAGCTTCTAAAACCAAGGACGTTCAATTTAGTTTGCACATTTGATATTGATATCGCTTATGCTTATCGTGGAAGGAGTGCATTGCGGAATTTGGCTTCAAGAGCTAAAAATTTTGTGAATTCCAGGCATACTGAAAACCGAGAGCGCAAACAAGTTTTATCGGGAATTGAAAAAGATCCCTTTGACACTTATGCCTTTTTGAAGGAAGCTCAGCAAAAGTATAGGTTCAATTTTCGTTACTTTTTCCTACTCAGTAAAAGAAGCAAATTTGATCTGGGATTGAATCCACAGAATGAAGAATTAAGAAGTCTCGTTCAACAAATAACAGAATATGCGCAAGTTGGCCTTCATCCTTCTTATTTATCTCATAAATCCTTTCAAAAATTAGAGGAAGAAAGAAATTGTTTAGAAGGAATAACGGGAGCTACTTGTTCAATCTCACGCCAACATTATTTGAAATTTCAGTTGCCGGAAACGTATCGACAATTGATTCAGTTAGGCATAAAAGAAGACTACAGCATGGGCTTTTCAGATTCAGTTTCTTGTCGAGCTGGAACAGCCTTTCCTTTTTTATGGTTTGATCTAGAGAAAAATGAAAGCACTGATCTTCTTATTTATCCTTTGCATTTTATGGATAGCACATTTATTTATAGCTCTGACAAGACTGAAGGTGATGCTGAAAAAGAACTCTTCCTACTCATGAAGGTAATTAAGGATCAAGGAGGAAATTTTATCATGAATTGGCACAATAATCACTTAGGAGATACTGAAAGGTTTTTCATATGGAGAGAACTATTCGAAAAAGTATTGTCTAGCGCTTCAAATTTCTAATTTCGCAAAATGGAAGTCATTAACCTATCCAGTCAAAATAGTCTTTTCAATCACTTTATTGCAGAAATAAGAGATGTTGCCGTGCAAAATGACCAAATGAGATTTAGAAGAAATCTCGAGCGAATTGGAGAAGTATTGGCATTTGAAATCAGTAAAAAACTCATTTACGAAGAAAAAGAAATAAAGACTCCTTTAGGAAACTCAAAGGAAAATCTAATTGAAAAGCAACCTGTATTAGCTGCAATTTTGCGAGCTGCTCTTCCCATGCATAATGGATTTCTGAATTATTTCGATAGTGCGGAAAATGCCTTTATTTCTGCCTACAGAAAATCACATGGGGCCAATGAAGAAATCGAAGTGGAAGTTGAATATCTCGCTTGTCCAAATATTGAAAATAAACCTCTGATTATAGTTGATCCGATGCTTGCAACTGGAACTTCTATGTATTTGGTATACAAGGCTCTTTTAGAAAAAGGAAGCCCTTCTCAGATTCATATAGCAAGTGCTATTGCGACTGTACAAGGAGTTGAATTTATTCGTTCTCGATTTCCATCAGGCACCTTTATTTGGTGCGGGGCAATCGATCCTGAATTGAATGATCATTCCTATATTGTGCCAGGGTTAGGGGATGCAGGTGATTTAGCATTTGGGTCGAAATAATGGACATGATCGAATTTTTTAAGCTAGTTGGCTTCGGCCTTTTTGCAGCGGTTAAATTTCTTTTTACACCGCCAGCAATGATTTATGCAGGTTATGGAATTTTGGTCACTTTTTCGACAACCATGATTGGAGCAACTACAGGAGCGGTAACTTTTTTTTACGGAGGAAAGGGAATTATAGCTGCTTGGGAAAGACTCTTCCCACCAAAAAAAAAGAAGAAATTCACGAAGGGGAATAGAAGAATAATTCGAATTAAACAGAATTTTGGCCTTTGGGGATTTTGCTTCACCGCTGTTATTCTTTCGATACCTGTTGCAGGAATCCTCTTAGCTAAGTTCTTTAGTAAAGGAAGTAAAACCATACCTGTCTTTATAATAGTATTGGCAATTTGGACAATAGTTCTCACAACCATCTTTTACTTTTTTAAGGATGCCCTCGCGCCATATTTTGAATAAATACACTCACATATTTTTTGATCTGGACAATACACTTTGGGATTTTAATGCCAACTCGAAGGAAACCTTGCATCAGTTATTTGAACAAAAACTAGCAGGAAAAATCGATACAGTCTTTGAAGAATTCTATGCGAACTATGTAGGAATAAATAATGAGTATTGGAATTTATATCGCCATGGAAAAATGCAAAAAAGTGAATTGCGCTTTATGCGCTTTCTAGATACCTTTAGAAGGTTTGGTTTAAACGATGAGCAAATAGCGAAAGAAATGGGTGAGGAGTACATCCAGATTTGCCCTTTCAAAACTAAAACGATGCCCGGTTGTTTTGAAGTTCTCGATTATTTGCGTGAGAAGGGATATCGCATGGCGATCATTACAAACGGTTTTGATGAAGTTCAGCAGATAAAAATGGAGAACTGCGGTCTTAATCCCTACTTTGAAATGGTCATAACCTCGGAAAAATTGGGTGCAAAGAAACCCTATCCTCCAATATTTAATTTCGCGTTTTCTGCGATGAAGGCCAAAGCAGAAAAGAGTCTAATGATCGGTGATAATCACGACAGCGATATTGTTGGAGCATCGAACATGGGAATGGATAGCGTCTATCTGAAATTGGACAAATTGCCGGAAAATTTCAAAGGTAGATTTGTGATTGAATGCCTCATGGATCTCAAGAATTTACTTTGAATCTCATATTTCGAATCTCCTCTTTCTCAAATTTCAAATCCCTATCTTCACCCCGATTGCAAAAAAAATAAAGGCATGTTGAAAACACTTTTCGCCAAAAACTGGCCACATCTTGTAGCGGTTCTTCTGTTTGTTTCTTTAGGCTTGGCTTATTTCTCACCTGTTACCCAAGGAAAAGTACTTCAGACTCATGACAAGACACAATGGAAAGGTATGGCTAAAGAGACGGTTGATTATCGTCTGATTGAAGGAGAGGAGCCACTTTGGACAAATTCGATGTTCGGTGGTATGCCTACTTTTATGATATCTACTCTTCACCCTTCGAACTTGTTCAAAACGGTTCACAAGGTGTTGAGCCTTGGCCTCCCTCATCCGGTAGGAACGGTTTTCCTATATATGTTAGGGTTTTATGTCTTGTTACTTGTTATGCGCGTTGATCCTTGGTTAGCTATACTTGGGGCAATCGCCTTTGCCTTTTCCTCCTATTATTTTGTGATCCTGGATGCTGGTCATAATTCCAAAGCAACGGCTATTGCTTATATGGCCCCTATTCTGGCAGGTGTAATACTTACGCTTAGAGGGAAATATGTTTGGGGAGCATTGGTCACCGCATTTTTCTTAGCCTTGGAAATTTCTGCGAATCACTTGCAGATTACCTATTATTTTGGAATGGCTATTACAATTTTTATGTTGGCCCACCTGATCGAAGCTATTCGAGAAAAGACATTACCCTCCTATTTCAAAAGCGCTGGAATTTTGCTGTGTGCAGCGGGTGTGGCTGTTCTCTGTAACATGAGTGCAATTTGGACTTCTCTGGAATATTCAGACTATACTACACGAGGTAAAACCGAGTTAACAATTAAAGCGGATGGAAGCAGCAATGAAGATATTCGAACCGATGGATTGGATAAAAAATATGTGACAGACTGGAGTTATGGTATCGAAGAGACTTTGACCTTTATCGTTCCGAATGCTAAGGGAGGTGCTACGGCAACCATAGGAAGTGTAGATAAGTCTTTGGCTAAAAAAGCCGACAGGCAATTCCGTCAAAATATTGAAGGGTCCAATCATTATTGGGGCAATCAAAGTATTACATCAGGCCCAGTATATATGGGCGTTATTGTTTTTTACTTATTCATCGTTGGTCTGTTCTTTAGAAAGGGCTACCTCAGATGGGCTGTTTTGGCAATCTTTCTTTTAACAGTCATGTTAGGCTGGGGCAGGAATTTTATGGGCTTTACCGAATTTTTTCTGGACTATTTCCCAGGATATAACAAGTTCAGGGCAGTAACTATAATACTTTCCATAACCAGCTTTGTTGTTCCCCTTTTGGGTGTTTTGGGATTGAAGTATGTTATAGACAATCGAGATCGATTTAAGGCTAATCTGAAACCCTGGTACATTGTCTCAGGTATTTTCGCATTGTTCATGCTTGTTTTGGCCTTTTTCCCAGATTCTTTCTTGGACTTTATTTCGGATGCTGAGCGAAAAAGCTTCCTTAAACAAATTGAAGATTTTCCGGAACAGACAGAATTGGTTGAAGAATACTCTCTTGCTCTAAAGGATGTGCGAATAGCTATTTTCAAAAGTGATGCTTTGGCACGTTTAGGGTTACTTTTAATCTCAATAGCAACTTTATTCGCGTTTTTAAAACAGAAGATAAATGCAACTGTATTAATCGCAATTTTGGGTGTCCTAATATTAGGTGATTTGTGGTCAGTTGATAAGCGCTATATTAATAATAGTAAGCGAACAAATGGTCAAAAGAGATGGGTTAAGGCTGACAAAGCAAATAAGGATTTAGAGCCAACCCGTGCTGATCTTATCATCTTAGGGGCTAAGCAAAACGAAATTCAAAATTTTTCTGAACTCGTAGCTGAATACAGCAAAGAATTCAAAGAATCGAAAGGAATAAAGAAGTTGAGCGATGGACAAAAGAATGCAGCTTCAATGGCCGTGTTGAATGCGAATACAGACTATCGTGTATTGAATTTGAGTAACCCTTTTAATGAATCCAGAACCTCTTATTTTCATAAATCACTGGGCGGATATCACGGTGCAAAATTAAAGCGCTATCAGGAGCTGACCGAATTTCATTTAGCTAATCCAGATGGTCAAGGAGATGTTCAAAAAGCTTTTGCTTCAATACAATCTAACCCCTCTGTTTCTGCATTAAATGAGCCTGTCGAGCCGCTTCATATTCTCAATATGTTGAATACGGAATTTGTGGTTTACGATGCGCGAAACGACCAGGTGCCTCCTTTTCCAAATCCGAATGCTTACGGAAATGCGTGGATGGTCGAAAATGTCAATTGGGTGGAAAATTCCGATCAGGAAATCACAGATTTGGGACAAATCGATCCATCGATAACGGCACTTGTAGACGAACGATATAGAGGAAAAATATCAGGAGATGGTGGAAGTGGAAGTGTTGTGCTGGATTCCTATAAGCCGAATCACCTTACATATAGTGCAAATGTTGAAAAAGCTGGTTTAGTAATTTTTTCTGAAATATTTTACGATGCTGGATGGCAGGCGTATATAGATGACAACCCAGTTGATCATGTTCGTGCAAACTATGTATTGCGAGCTTTGGATATTCCGGAAGGTGAACATAAAGTAGAGTTTATTTTTGAGCCTAAATCTTACTATACAGGTAGTACAATATCTTTGATATTTTCTGCCTTAGTTATACTAGGAATGATCTGGCTAATCGTTCAGTTTTTTCGGAAACCATTGCAAGAAGTAGAGACTTGAAAAAAGTTTTGATTATTACGTACTATTGGCCCCCTGCTAGCGGTCCAGGGGTTCAGCGTTTTTTGAAAATGACACCCTATTTTCAGGAATTTGGTTGGAAACCTTATGTATTAACTACTGAGGACGGAACGTATCCAAGCATAGATCCGAGTTTATTAAATGATGTCCATCCTACTGTTGAAGTTTATCGGACCAAGCCTAAAGAAGTTTTTAGCCTTTACAATCGATTTTCAGGAAATAAAGGAAAATCCGGTACAGTAGGGTTTATCGGAATGAATCAAAAAAGCTTGAAACAGCGAATGGCTATGTACATTAGGGCAAATTATTTTGTTCCAGATGCACGGATGGGTTGGAATAAGAGCGCCTTGACAAAGGCTAAAGAAATCATTGAAAGCGAAAAAATTGATGCGTTAATTACAACGGGCCCTCCTCACTCAACTCATTTATTAGGGCTTGAATTGAAAAAATCTTATGGTCTAAAATGGATAGCAGATTTACGAGACCCTTGGGTAAATGTTTACTATAATAAAATATTTCCAAGAACGAGGAGAACGATAGCCAAAGATCAAGCACTTGAGAATGCTGTTTTAAATAGTGCCGATGTAATCAGTACTGTCAGTCAAGGATTGAAGCAAGAATTTGAGAATCGAGCTAAGCATATAGCAGTTGTTTACAATGGCTTCGAAGAAGAGGACTTTAAACACGAGGCCAAAAAAGATTCGAATAAATTCACAATTTCATATATCGGGAATTTTAAGCCCAACCAGAATGTACCTGTTCTATGGCAAGCTTTGGCGGACTTGTGTTTGCAGAATGCAGATTTCAAACAGAAACTGAGATTGAGGCTAATCGGGAATATTCATCCTGATTTGATTTCATCAATAGAAGAGGCTGGACTAAACGAACATTTGGTCATAAGTGGTTTTGTCTCGCATAAAGAGGCTGTTGAGTTGATGAAATCTTCAGACCGTCTCTTGTTCATTGTGCCAAAAACTGAAGGGAACAAGAAAATACTAACGGGTAAGCTATTTGAATATTTGGCAAGTGAAACCCAATTGTTCTCTATTGGACCAATTGAGGGTGACGCGGCTAACATTCTAAATGAATGTCAAAGAATGCCAATGATTGACTATGCCGATTTGAATATGATGAAAGAAATGATCCTGCAGAAGAGAGTCAATGGCGTTTCAGATGAGTACAAAATCTACTCTCGAAAGACACAAGCTTCTAAGTTGATTGATTTATTGAAAAATTAGTTTAGCTTTTTCAACAGATACCATTTTAGATCCTTTTTCTTCAGTTTTGGGTAATCCTTAAAGAGTGAATCAAATTCAGACCAATCCAATTCAGCAATTTTTTCAAAGTTCGAATCGTTTAATAATGGATCAATTTCCTTTTTATCCCAATCGTAAGAAATTACATATCTGCAATTCCATTCTTTCATATTGCGTTCAACTTCCATTGATTGTGTACCCCAGATTTCTGTAGCACCTTCATAGTTCAATTCAAAAACGGCCCACCAATCTGGGAAAAGGCGAATCCCTTTTAGCATTGCGACATAGATCGGAAGTTCGATAAGATGTCTAAATCCTTGAAAGACATTCTCATATTTTGAATCAGGATCTTCGCAGGCCATCAGGACTTTAGATCCTTTTTCCACTTCCTCAAAAAATTGCTCAAATCGACTCTCCATAACTCTCAAATTTAATGGTTGTGAAATGGGAAGTAGATCTAGCACTCGCATTTGATAATATCCGATCATTAGAGGTAAAGGAGAAATGACCAGCCATAAAGAAATAAGCAAGTAATAGTTCTGAGCATAAATCACTGTAATTAGAGCTACTGTTAGACGAAGCATATGTAAACTTTGATCATCAGCAATTCTGAACTTCAATGAATTGATCAGATAAATGCCAAAGTAAACAGTGTAGAGGTAGGGAAAATCGTTCACAATAAACGCGTAACTCGCAATAAAGAGAATGTCCAAGACGATGAAATACAGTTTGAATAAATTAAGTGCTTTCGTCTTTTTACGATGATACTTGGCCTTTTCATTTGCGCCAATAGCTTTAAGCACTTTGTTCAAAATCTCTAGCCCAAGTTTTTTGTCAATTTTCAAGAAGGGATGAAAATGGGTCAATAGTTTTAATAAGGCAGGAAGACCCGCAAACATCATGAGCCAATCTACTTGTATCAAACCCCAAATGCCACTAAAGAGAATTCCAAACACAACCACTGTAAAGCTTCCGTAAGATGCTAAAAGCAATGAAAATGCGACTAAAAAAGGAAGATCTTCCATTAAGCCAATAAGCACAATCGGGAAAAATATCCATCCGATTACATTATAGTTTTGACTTCTAAATAAATTGGCAAAAAAGAGTGAAGACGTAATTCCTAAATAAAGACATAAATAAAAATGAAGATCTTTTTGGCTTACAAATAGAAAAGCACAAGCATAGAGCAACATGCCAATAAACACCGTAAATGCGCCAGCCTTCCAATACGTATACAAAGAAAATTTAGAATAATTGAAACATCGGGCTAAATAGTATTCGCCTAAGCCCAGATAATCGGTTTTCCCTCTTCTTCCATACTTTTTCAAATTCCATGCTCGAATAGAATAAAAGTAAGAGACCAATGCTGGCGTCAAATTAAAATGCTGAAATCTCTTTATTCCATGAATTGAAAATTGGCTCAAACTTTTTAATAATGAGATAGTAAGTATAATGGGATTCGCCAACAAATGGGTCAATGGATAAAAGGCAAATCGCAATAGACCGAGTATTCCAAAACGTTCAATATATCTTTTAAGGTCATTCAATTGTTTGGAGATTCGATTGTAGTTTTTTATAATCTTCTTGATTGATAGTTATTTTTTGAGAAGCCGATAAATTGATATGTATATTCCTCAATGTTAAGTCCAATTCAAATCTTTGTAGAATCTCATTGCAATACTGTTTAGGATCTTTACAGAAGTCTTCGTATTTCAGTTTGTAGATATCGTTGGATGCAAATGAAAGTAATTCAGCTTCAATCTCTTTCTTTAAGGACTTAATTTGTCGAGCAGTAAATCGATGCGGATCTTCTGTGAATTCTATGCTTTCAAGTTCCTTGGGAATAGGATTAAAATAGCCCAATTCTAAATATGCCTTAAAGATAGATTGTGCAACCATTTCATTGTCCCTTTCTAAATAAACAACTTTTAAATTTGGCATCCATTTCTTTAAGCTGCTAAGATTTTGGCTATGTTTTATATTTTTGAAAATGAATACTTCATGGTCTCCTAAATCCATGTTTTTTAAAAATGATAAGAAAGCCTCTTTTCTTTCAGCTTCGTTTTCTATTTGAAATATCTTGTCGAGGAAGTGGTTCCCCTCATTGACACCATTCTCTCCATAGGCATATCCATAATAGTTTCTGTATTTAAGTAGGTTGTTTCCAAGTTTACTTCTTTTTTTTAATGACCGCGTTGCAGTTCCAGGAAAGGTATTATGCAAATTTGAGATATAAACGCTGGGAATATATGAGACAAGTGATTGATAAACCAAAGTGCTTCCAGACCTAGGCAAGCTTAAGATGAAAATTGGAGTAATATTCAAAGAACCATCAGGTCTTTTAAAGAACTTACATAATGCTCTTCCAAAAGGGGAAATTGCCAAATTCCAAAAGCCGTAATAAGCGCTTTTCTTTCTTGAAAGCAAGGCACTTTTAATACGCTTGAAATTTCTCATCTTGGCCAATTTGGGAAATTTATGCTGTGTTCTGAAAAATATTTTGCGTTTGGAAATTCTTGCTTCTTGAATTGTTCAAACGCCTTCATTTCGGGAACAGAATATTCGATTAATATTCCAAGCTGAATACTGTTCTGTCTGAAATTTGCGATCCATTCATTGCGATTTTCAACTAGTCCTACGCAATGTGAATAGGTGTTGCCTGGAAGATCTGGCATAAATTCGATAGTACCTTTTTTGCTCAACTCGTCTTTCCATTTCAGCGCATGGGCTCTCCGTTTTTTGATTATTTCATCGTATTTCTCTAATTGGACAAGCCCTATACTAGCTTCTGTATTTGTTGGAGGAGAATTCCAATCTTTCGGGAACGAAATGCTGTTGTCTTCATAGTATTTTACGAAAGCATTCAATAGCCCTTTTCGTTCCATCATATTGATAATCCCATAAATCCATGAATTAAAAGCTATGCGAACTGCGAAATAATAAGCCATACGCTTTATGGATTTGACCCATTTATTTCCTTTACAATTTTGATTTCTCCACTCTTTAAGTTCTTTATCCAAATTCGGGTCATTGCTGATAACCATTCCGCCAAATATGCTGCTCAGTATTTTGCTAATATTCATGCCAAAAATAGCCGCATCTCCAAAGCGTGTCACCGTCTGTCCTTCCCATTTTGCACCATAGGAATGCGCAACATCCTGAATCACATAGATTTTATGACCGTATTGAGACTCGGCTTCCTTTATGATTTCTTGAAGTTCGATTACATTCATTGGATATCCGAATAAATGCGTTGCAATGACAACCCGTGTATTTGGACCAATAGATTTTTTTAAGAGACCCAAATCCATATTCCAATCATTTATAGAAGCGTCTACAAAAACGGGGATATTTCCGGATAGTACGATGGCATGTTGCACAACTACACAGGTATATGCTGGACATATGATCTCAACAGCGTTCAAATTCCAAGACTTTAATAATGCGAAAATTCCTGTTCTCCCGTGCGCGAAGAAGGTGCCGAATTTGTTTTCAAATTTAGCTGCGAAAGATTTTTCAAGACGCTCAATTGCTCCCAATTTGTTGAATGGGTTGATCAGAGCCAAGGTCTCTTTGTAATTGAAGTACGGCTTTAATCGCGGTTTAAGTTTCATGAAATACTGTGCTTAACAATATGCGATGGGGGAATGCCTTTGTCCATGAAATAACCAGATGAAGCCATATGAATTGCTCTGGAAGAATGACCTAGCTCAATACTTAGAGCTTTTCGAGGGCGATTAATTTTGTCAATTACCTCGATATTCTCTTCGTTGAAGTGAATTGTTCGCAATACTGAACCATCGATTTTCTTTTTCCCTGTCATCAGCATTTTTACAATCCTTTTTTTGAACCAATTGCCAAATGAAACTGATTTAAGAAAAGTTAGTGATAACATTCGTAATATGATCGTTGATAGAGGGCCAGGGCTATTCTGGTTAACAAGAAAAAAGGAGCTCTGAATTTTTTTATCGTTGAATTCCCCTTGTACTTGATATTGCTGACTGGAAAAAATTTTGCCATTGCTAAGCCGACCAAAATAACCAGAATCTTCGTAGTCTAATTCTTTAGATACGTTGTTATAAACGCATAAACATCCTCCCTTTTTGTAATTAATGATGGCATGATAACATGAGTTTTTTATTGCGTATATACCCGCTTCTTTAAGTTTGATTTCAAATTGCTTTGCATCCTTCGAATTTTGAATAGAATCACTAAAATGAAGGGCTGCAAAAGCATAAGAATTAATTAAAGGAATGTAGTTTCCAATATCTATGTTTTGAGGGAGTAGATGATTTTTTGCTGCAAAACCATTGTAAATAAGCGCTAAGGCATCGTTGATACAAGTTTCATTTTGATTTTTGAAATATTCCAAACCTCCAGGGTAAAGGACTTTTGTATTTCTAGATCCATAAAACCCACCGATGCTTCCATCGGGATGCACAAATTTTGAGAGAAATTCAAGTGACCCGTCCATATCTAGTGAGCTCAAACTATTTCCAGCCTCTTTTGCACTTGCCAAGTAATAGGTGCATAAAGTTTGATAGCCTGGATCTGGTCCTTCATATTCTTTGAACCAGCCTTCATCTGACTGATGTGACGCGATAATTTCTAGGAGCTCATTAGCTCGTGTATTTTTTTCTTCAGTACATGCATTCCAGAGTTCTATTGCAGCGAGACCTGTAGCAAGATGGTTAGAGATAATGGCGTGTTCTTCATCGTTCTTAGTGATGAAATCTATCATTGGTTCGACAATAGAAATGGCCTTTTTATGAAATTCTTCTTCCAGATCATCTCCGAGAATTCTGAGAGTTCTTAAAATATCATGGGCTACCAATGCAGTTACACAAAAAGAATTTTCTCCAGGGTAAGCCTCAACCATAGAGCCATTTTTCGCCATTATATGCTCGCAAGCTAAAATACCAGATCGAATTACATCTAGAACGATATTTTTATTTTTTCGGTATTTCTCAGATAATTTCAGACCTGTGGCTAAACTCAATACTGCACCTTGCATAGTGCCATTAGAAAAATCGGATACCTTCCATCCCCAATACAAGCGATCTGCATAGCCAAAGGTTTTAGAGTAAGGATCTCTATCAAAGAGATTCATTAATTTTTCAAAATTGTCCTCTAATATTTTGAGATAGATGTTTTCCAAGTTTCTAATAATTCCTCATATGCGAATTGCCATGCATATTCCTTATGACAAGTTCTTGGATGCCAAGATATTGAAAAATGCGCATTGGATTGTTTAGCCAGTTCAATGATCATAGCTTTACTTTGTTGAATAATCACATCCTCATTTCCATAACCATAGTCAAAGATATTTGAGTCCATAATAACTTGAGGAATCACATAGTGTTTAAAAGCTCTGTTTTCTTTATGATTGTAAGGTCTAAACTTTGAACCTATTCCCGCTCTAAAACCAATCCGGTCATTCCATCCTAAGGTTGAATCTTCTTGAAACAATTCTTCGTGAAAGAAAGGAGTTTTGGCTTCTGCGTAGCGCAACCAATGTTGCCTCGTTTTGGTAATGGGAGAATGAATTGCACTTTCTAGCTTTGCTTTTTCTTTTTGTATAAGATCAAATGAATCTGCGCTATTAAAACTCCCATGAAGCCCAATTCTCCATCCTTCTTGGGATAAGTCCTTTAAAGCAGTTTTGAGTTTCTCATTTGTAGATATATCATATGCGGGATCTAAGAGCCACTCTTTTAGTCCCCTTTTATTTGTTTTGGCATAAACATAAAAGACCGATTTTAATCCGAATTTTTCCTCAAGCTCTTTCCAAAAGTCAAAATTCCAATAAATCGGAGATGTGAAGAAAAAACGCAGTCCACTAAAGATCTTTTTTAGATGAAATCTTCGTATGCCGTTATAAACTTGAAAAGCACTTTGTTTTAATCTTAAGCTACTGGTTTTTTTGATGTAATCTAGATCATGGCTTAACTCAATCGTTGGCCTCTGATTTTCGCTGAATTTCAATTCTGGGAAATTCTTAGCGATATAGGATTTAAGAATCCCGAAATACATGTTTACAATTGGCAATTGCCAAATCTTTTCATCTTTAATCCCCGTTTTGTTTGAATAGCTTTGTACCTTCTTACCACTTTGTTCTAAAAGCCACTCATTTCTTCTACTTAGGAAGTAAAAACTATTCCAAAAAAGATCATAGTCAATATTTTTCTTTCCTCTTTTCTGGGTTCCTTCTAGAATAAATAATCCATTTTCAATCCATTCGAATTTGGGGTAAGGATTGTCTTGGATAGATAAATGTACATCACTTTTTTCTGAGGAATTGTACCTTAAATTTAATCTGCTTTCAGTTTCTTTTTCGCCAATACCAATTTGGAATTCAGCTCCTTCAATACGCCTAAATTCATCCATAAGGTAATTCAACCAATGATGATGTTCTTTATGGGCTTGAATGTAAAGCATTAGTCAATGAAAGTCCGGTGCCATTGTTCAATATTGATCAGGCCCCAAAGGTCCCGACTGAATTTAGGACTTTTTAGCATTTGTTTCTCTATTTCATCAACTCGATATAATCCGCGCTCACGCGCTGCTTTACTTTTTATCGTATCGAGAATATATTCTTTGAGCGGCCCTTTAGTCCATTGATTTAATGGGGTGGGGAAGCCCATTTTATCTTTTCGATTGATGATCTCTTTTGGCAAAATCTCTTGAATGCTTTTAATAAGCATGTATTTAGTTTTACCTCCTGCGTATTTAATTGTTGGAGGAATACTTGCGGCTAGCTCAACCAGGCGATAGTCACAAAGAGGAACTCTCGACTCTAAGGAAACAGACATACTGACACGATCTTCTACATGAAATAAAGCTGGCAATAAGCTTTTCATGTCAAAATAAGTCATCTTATTAAAATAAGAAGAGGTATCGGGTTTGTTAAAAATAGCTTCAAACTTAGTGGCAATATTCCCTTCACTTCGATGATTTAGGAATTCTTCTGAATAGTAGATCGGGAGATTTGGTGCGCGATTAACCAATCGAAAATAGCGCTTATCCATATCTTCAAAAAGGCCTGATCGAAATTGATTCCGAATCATCGGAAAATAATTCTTAAGCATCGGCAAACTCTCAATAATAGAACCCAATGTGACAACGTGATTGCCTTCTTCTTGCGATTCGAAAATTGCACCTTTTAAACACTGTTCTAGATATGCAACGGAATAGCGGGCATATCCTCCAAAAATTTCATCTCCTCCTTGTCCACCGAGTACAACTTTTACATGTTGAGCTGCCAATTTTGAAATCATGTATTGAGGAAAAAGCCCAGGACCAGCAGCTGGTTCATCCATATGATAAACCAATTTTTCGAATGATTCAATAAATTCATTTGCCTCAGGGAAATATTCGAAGTGTTCACTTCCAATTGCTTCGCTGACAATTCGCGCATATGCACTCTCATCGTATTCTGGAGCAATTTTAAACCCACCCGTAAATGTTTTTAATGTGCCATCGTAATAGTGAGAAGCCAGGGTGGAAACAAGACTCGAATCTATCCCTCCGCTTAAAAATGCTCCAAGTGGCACATCTGAACGAATCTGTAGTCGAGCTGAATCATGAAGAATTTCTAGGATATTTTGAGCAAAATCATCCTCGGTTTTTTGTTCATCGATTTCATAAGAAACTTGCCAATACTCTTGTATGCGAATTAATTGTCCTCTTTCAATTACAGCAAAATTACCTGGCTCCAATTTGAATATATTTCTAAAGAGCGTTTCTTTGCCTAAAATAAACTGATAGGTGAGGTATTCATGTAAAAGATCTTCGTTACTCTCAGCTTTAATTTTTGGATGATAAAAAAGAGCTTTGATTTCTGATGCGAATGCAAAAAAATTATCTTCCTTATAATAATAGAGTGGCTTAACACCTAAATGATCGCGGGCGATGAAAGTCTGTTCTAGTTCGAGATCATAAATTGCGAAAGAGAACATACCATTCAACTTTTGAAGCATATCCTCTCCGAAATGCATGTACATCTTCAAGAGCACTTCGGTGTCCGAGTTTGTGCGAAAACTGAAGCCCTCTTTCCTCAAATCCTCTCTTAATTCAATGTAATTATAGAGTTCTCCATTAAAGACAATTGTGAATCGACCATCATCTGAAATCATTGGTTGCTGACCCGATTGAATATCAATTATTGAAAGGCGAACATGTCCAAAGGCAGTCGAATTATTGTTGGCTAGAAATACCCCTTCATCATCAGGTCCACGATGCTTGATACTATGCATCATCGATCGAATTACTTCTTCTTTATCGTAATCTATTGAAGAATCAGTGAATCCAACAATTCCGCACATGGATATTTATTTTTTGATAAGATTAGCGTGGATCATAAATCCAAAATATTTTGCCAAAATACGGTGAAAGAATTTCGGTATTTTGAAAGGTAAAGATCTTGCCGGAAAAAAATATAAAAAAGTACGTTCGATTTCAAAATAAGGAGTTAAGGCATCAAAAAGTTCTCTTTTTGAATACGAGATACCAATTGGATTGTCTTTCCCATCATAAAGTCGGGTTATTTCATCTGTATTGTCTTCTTTGAAAATATCTTCTCTTCCTCTGCCTTCGAGTTTTGCTCCTCTTTTGCTCAGCAATTTTCCAATCTTCCCAAAACTTTTCCAATTACGGAGAAAGAAATTTTTGTAATACACTGAAATACTAGCCTCTCCACCTTTTTTTAATACCCGAGCAATTTCTTCAATCGCTTTATTGGGGTTTACTGTGTGGTGAATGACACCTTGACAATTAACAAAATCGAAACAGGCTGTTTCAAAATTTAACTTTTCCGCATTCTGCTGGGATAGATGTGAATGCAAATCATAAAAGTCCAGTCTTTTTTTAGTGGCATCTATGGCCGCTTTCGTTAGATCTGCTGAAAAAAATTCTCCCGTTTTTCTTCTTTTTTGAATTTCTACTGTCCAAAACCCCACGCCACAGCCCAAGTCCAGACAGACTTTATTTTCGAGATTGGGAATGAACTTATTGTCTTCAAATTTTCCAGCGAATACATCCTCCAAATATACTTTTCGATGTTCTTCAAAGAACGCTCTAGAATTGGCTTCAAATTGGCTTTCACCAGTGAATAATGGGTTGTTCTCCCAAAAGTTCTGAACGTCTTCAATTTTTGCGTTCATTAGTGCAATTTGGCTTTGTTCTTATATTGACTTTTCCAACCACCCCAAGGCCAATGATAAAGCACGGCAAGGGTGAGGTAACCAAATGTGGTAATCGAGCTTACCATTTTTGATTCGCTGACTTTTTGATCGTATTTCAGAACGAAAGGAGCTTCAGCAAATTTCGCATTGAGAATTTTAAACTTCACAATTTTCTCTAGTGTACACGTGAAACCTAATCCCTTTAATTGAATAAAACTGTTGCCAAACTGTTCTACTGCGAACTTTACTGAAGACGCCCTATAGGCTCTGAAACCGGACGAGTATTCTTTTAGACCTTTTATTGGGAAAAAGATTCTCATAAAAAGCTGAGCCCCATTTGAAATGAAAGTTCTAAAGAAATTTAGTCCTTCTCCGCCTGAACCGCCCTCTACAAATCTAGAAGCAATAACCACATCATTGCCTTCATTAATTTTCTCAATTAGACCCTTGATGAATTGCGGTTCATGTGTGTCATCACAATCCATTCGAATAATAATGTCACTGGGATCAGAAATTTCAGAAACATATTCAAATAAATCTCGCATGGTCTCACCCAATCCTCGATTTATTTTATGCGTTAGTATGGTTAATGGCAATGAATCTTTATAGCCGTCTAATATTTCAGCACTTCGGTCTTTGCTGCCATCATTGCAAACAATAATATGATAGTCAGAGGGATACTCTTCTTCGAAATAATGTTTTATTTTATCGAATAAGCTCTCAAATGACTTTTCTTCGTTGTATGCCGGTAAAATGACGTAGATCATAAGTGAATGGCGGCAAAAGTATAAAAAAAGATCTCGCTTTATCTAGGATGAAAAATTTAGTGCGAATTATCTTTTATCCATTCTTGTGTACGATAAAAGAACGCAATATATCCGCGAACCTTTAGCTTACCTTCTTCTTGCCAGATTTTGCAATCGTATACTTTTCCTTCTTCTGGATCTAAAATTGTTCCATCTTCCCATTTATCCCCATCTAATTCAAGATCTCGAATTATTTCCATCCCAAAAACCAACTGATCTTTTCGATCGTCATCTTCGGGGCATTCAGTGCAGCGCTGAGTTGTCTCTTTGTTGGGATTCTCGAGAAATTTTACAATCTTTCCAAATGCCTTATTTCCTTTTTTATAGATTTCGATTTTGGAACGTTCTTTACCTGTTTTGTCATCGATTGAAATCCATGTTCCAAAGATATCTGTGCTGTCTTGAGCGAAACCCAATGAAAAAAAGAAAATTGAAAATACGCAAAGTAGCGTTTTACAAATATTTTGAGAGTGCTTTTTCATGTACATCTTTTACTTCAGAAATTGTGCCGAAATCATTACCATCAATGATGATTTCATTTTCCGTTACGGTTCCTAATATGTTAAAGGCTTGTCCAAGTCGCGTAAGGAATTCGATAAAGGTGTCCTGTTGAGTGCTATCCAAAGTTACGACTACTCTCGATTGCGATTCTCCGAATAAAAAGGCATCTCCTCTAACAGAATCATCGGCTTCAATATTAAAGCCTAAGCCATTGTGAAGGCCCTTTTCAATCAAGCAATTCCATAAGCCACCATCGGACACATCATGAGCAGATTTAATCATCTTGTTCTCGATCAATTTTTTAATGATTTCTTGCAGAACGAATTCTTCGTTAAGATCGAGAAAAGGAGCTGGCGAAATCTTTACTCCACAAATATTTGCTAGATATTCAGATGAATTAATATCATTTCGTGATTCACCCAATAAAAATATCAAATCACCTTTCTCTTTAAAATTAAGGGTCATGATGTTCTTCTTGTCTGGAACAATTCCAACCATACCAATAGTAGGAGTTGGAAATACAGGTTCAACGTAATCATCAGTTACAGTTTGATTGTAGAAGCTAACATTTCCACCTGTGACTGGAGTTTGGAATTTTTCACATGCCTCTGACATTCCTTTTATTGCTCCAACAAATTGCCAATATACTTCAGGGTTATAGGGATTTCCGAAATTCAAACAATTCGTAACTGCACTTGGATGTCCTCCTGAACAAACTATATTTCTTGCCGCTTCAGCGACAGCAATTGAGGTGCCCATTATAGGGTCTCCAAAAACATATCGTGCATTGCAGTCAACTGTTAATGCTAATGCTTTATCTGAACCTTTAAGATTTGTTATTCCAGCATCACTTGGCGCATTTGTACTCATATTTCCCGTTCCTACCATGGTGTCATATTGTTCAATGACCCATTTCTTTGAACCAATATTTGGACTGTCGATCAGTTGATAGGCTATTTTCTTGAGGTCTTCAGGAACTGGAATTGAATTGATATCGAATTCTTGAGCATCTTTGAAATACTGTGGTTCTGAATACTCTCTTTCATATACAGGAGCCCCTCCTCCAAGAACAAGGTCATCAGCGGGCACATCTGCAACCAATTCCCCATTCATGAAGAACTCAAGACGATCGCCTTCAGTTACTTCACCAATTTGAACTGCATTCAAATCCCATTTGTCAAATATGCGCTCTACTTCGGCCTCTTGCCCTTTTTTGACAACAACAAGCATTCTTTCCTGCGATTCAGAAAGGAGAATTTCAAAGGGTTTCATCCCTTCTTGTCGTGTTGGAACTTTATCCAGATTGATGGTCATTCCATGTTCGCCTTTTGCCGACATTTCTGAAGTTGAACAGATAATTCCAGCTGCTCCCATATCTTGCATGCCAATAACAGTGTCTGTTTCGGCCAACTCAAGAGTTGCTTCTAGGAGTAATTTTTCTTGGAAAGGGTCACCAACTTGAACTGCTGGTAAATCATCCATGGAATCTTCCGTCAGGTCTCCACTAGCAAAAGTAGCACCATGAATACCGTCTTTTCCTGTACTCGAGCCGACAATGTATACGGGATTTCCTACACCATATGAGATTGCCGACAAGGTTTTATTTACATCCACAATCCCGACAGACATGGCATTTACAAGAGGATTTTGATTATAGCATTCATCGAAGAAAACTTCGCCTCCCAACACAGGTATTCCAAAAGCATTACCATAATCTCCGATTCCCTTTACAACACCTCTTATCAACCATTGCGTGCGGTCATTTTCAATAGGCCCAAATCGCAATGAGTTCAATTGAGCAATTGGTCGTGCACCCATTGTAAAAATGTCTCTATTAATTCCACCAACTCCCGTGGCTGCTCCTTGATACGGCTCTATCGCTGAAGGGTGATTGTGAGATTCTATTTTAAAAGCACAAGCAAGACCTTCCCCTATATCAACCAATCCGGCATTTTCTTCACCCGCTTCTGCTAATAAATGAGGTCCTTTTCTAGGCAAAGTTTTCAACCATTTGATAGAGTTTTTATACGAACAATGTTCAGACCACATAACCGAAAAAATACTCAGTTCTGTGAAATTAGGAACGCGGCCGAGAATCTCCTTAATCTTTTCAAATTCAGTTTCAAGTAGTCCGAGTTTTTCGGCAGTTTCAAAGTTTACTTTTTCCGCTGTCATTGTTGCTTCCATGTGCTTTCTTGATCTGCAAAATTAGAATAATGCCGCTAACCTTCCTTATAATTTAACCGCACTTTATTCACTTATTTATATCTTGGCAATAATGGATGAAATGCGCCAAATAAATGCAATGAGAATTCTTCTCTGTTCACTGTTCTTCCTATTGCTCTTATCATGCGAACACGAAGAAGAGTTTCAACCAAAGGAATTGTATTTGTCTTGTCTCAATCTTTCTTCTGATGAAGGTCTTTCCATGTTGGATTCTATTGAATCTAAAGGACTCTCTAACACCGATCAGCGTGCCATTTATCTATTGCGTTTAATGTCTCATTCAAAAGGAGCAGATACCTGTTACCTGTCCGAATTTGCTCAATTTATGAATGATTCGAGTAATCTTGAATTTGTAAGTAACGAAACCTTTGCTAAAATAATTCACTTTACCCTCGAAAATAAATGTGAAGATTGGGAAGAACAGATTTTGCTCCCACGCTTAAATCAAAAGGGCCAGGTTGTGGATGGCTTTCCATTCTTGAAAATGAAACTTGCTTCCAATTTCAAAAACAAGAAAGAATTTGATGAATCAAGGAAATATTATCTGTCGGCTAGAAGTGAATTTGAGCGAAACAATAATCTGAGAATGATGGAGCGCTCAAAATATTATTTGGCTTTGGTTGAGAAGAACTCAGGTAACATAGATAAAGCCCTTGCATTATGGGAAAGCATTCTAGAGAACAATGACAACGTTGCGGATACTGCCTTATTCATTTACACTTCTTCTGAATATAGCGCTTATAAGAGAAAAACTGAAGAGAGTCCTTTTGTCCTTGAAATGGCTTTACTTTCTTCTAAGCTGGCTAGCTTAACCAAAAAGAAGAGTTTGATGGCAAGAGCTATTCGAAATGTAGGTAAAGTCCATTATTCGCTTGGAGATATGTCTGTAAGTTTGAATTATCTCAATGAGGCATTATCAATTGCGGAGGAAATTGATGATACAAAAAAGATCACGAGATATCTCAATGATATAGGTATTGTGTTCGTGGATCAAGGAAAGTGGGAAGAGGCACAAAGGGTTTTTAGACGATCATTAAATGTTGCAAAGAAACTTCGTGGCAATGAACGGACGCTTGCAAACCGATACCATAATATAGGCGCCACATGTTTGAAAACAAATAAAACGGACAGTGCACAAATTTATTTCGATCAGGCTTTGAGCCTCAACGGAGATTTAATAAGAAACACCGACTTTGCGACAGATGTGGCTGAGCTTTATTTCGAAAAGGGAAGATTTCTGGAGTCGGTTTCAAGGGCTAGTGATGCATTGAAATTAGCTGAAGAAAATGAAGATTTGAATAAACAAATTTGGAATCTTCAATTGCTGAAGAAGTGCTATAGAATTCTTGATCGTCAAAAGCAATATGTTGAGGTTGATGAAAAATTTGATAAGGTGTACCAACGTTGGCAAAATGAAACCAGACTCAAAGAAACTGCGCGGTTACAAGTTTTGCATGATACGGAAGAATTACAGCGAAAAGTTGATCTTTTTACTTTAGAGAATGACTTAAAAAGAAGCCAGTTAAGAAATAGTGAGTTGTCAAGAAATTTTTGGCTTGTATGTTCTATTGGGTTCTTTTTCTTGCTGTTAATTATCATTCGTTTTTGGCTAGAACAAAAAAAGAAGAAAGAAAGAACTGAAAAGTTAATGCAAGAACTTCACCATCGAGTGAAGAATAATCTAGAAATGCTTTCAGGTATGTTTACCATTCAAGCGAGTCAGACAAGTGACGAAAAGTTGCGAATATCGATTGCGGAGAATGAAGCGCGGGTAAATGCAATGAATTTGATTCATTCAAAGCTGTATCAGCAGAATGATCAATTGGTCATTGATTTAGACGCCTATTTGTCCGAGATTTTAGAGAACATGGAGGACTTGTATACTGGAGAAAAATCATTGAGCATTGAGACCGAATTTCCATTGTTTAAAATCAATGTGGATAAGGCAATTGTTCTTGGACTTCTTGTTAATGAACTATGCACCAATTCTTTCAAATATGCTATGGTGTCAAATGAGCTCAACTTGAAATGTTCATATCGAGCAGAAGAAGGATTTCTTGAGACTTTAACTTGGGAAGATAATGGGGAGAAAGTTGAGGAATTTGAAAGCGAAAAGGGTTTTGGTTCGGGTTTGATTAAATTGTTATCCAAACAGTTAAAAGCGGAACTCAAAATTTCACAGAGAAAAGGATATAAACACACCTTTTTATTCAAAAAAATTAAAGGGGCCTAAGAGACCCCTTTAAATCCGATATACTATCAGTAAATTCTGCGATAGTATATGTTTTCGTTCCCTGAGTTTGGATTCTCTGTGACTTTGTAGTCCCCTGGACTTAAATTATCAAAGAGATAGTCCCCATTAGAATCAGAGATGTCTGAATCTATATTTTGTCCATTTGACAGATCCAATTGAACCGTAATCCCGCATTCTGGATTTCCGTTATCATCGAGTATTGTTTCATGAATGTCATCTCCTCCTTCTCCATCACCGGTTTTCTGAACAAATAGAATTTCTTCTTCAATTATTGTTACTTCTTCTTTTGAGCATGACACCATTAATAAAGTTGCCATGGATAGCATTAACACTTTTTTGACCATTTTTTTTGTATTAAAATTGATCCCGAAAAGCGGTTATCTCCAGGCGATTTGCTCGTAAATCTTTCGGGTTGATCCCGATCAAATTCGCCCTTTGAATAACTCTAAAACGCTAGCGTATTAATATCAAAGAACCGCAGATAGCGCGGAATTCATTTGAATATTGAGTAAAAGCCCTTAATTCAAAATAAAGCCTTGTTTATGATGGATGAATAGGATTAGAGCAGCTGTAATTTTTTCTTTAAGTCATGCTTTCTATCATCTGAAACAGGAATGTAGCAGTCGTTTTCAAGTTTAACTTTTCGCCCCTTGTCTTTTCTGTAGTTGTACAACTTGATTTTGTTGAGGTTTACAAGAAAAGATCGGTGTGTTCTGAAAAAATTAAAGTATTCTAGTCTTTGTTCAAAAGATTTAAGCGAGTCGAATACAGTAAATCGTTTCGCTTCTCCTTGCACGCTGACATTGGTGACATTGCCCCTTGATTCCATAAAAATTATATCTTCTATTCGAATCATTCGAAGAATGTTGTCAGCATCTGGCAAGCCAATTTTTGTAATGAAATTCGGCCCATTAAAGGATGGTAAAAACTGTTTTTCGCGAATTACCGAATTTAGAATTCGTGTTGTTCGCGTTTTAGATGCAACAGGTGTGTTCATATTAGTAACAT
>JBCCIF010000013.1:0-49664 GCA_039028335.1 Bacteroidota bacterium | reverse complement strand
CCCAGAAGAAGAATCTGCCATGAATATGGCATTGCAACACGCGAAGAGTGTAGATGCAGATATAGTATTAGGCACTGACCCAGATACAGATCGAGTTGGGATCGGTATCAAAAACAAAGAAGGTCACTATGAATTGCTCAATGGAAATCAGGCTGCTGTTTTGATCATCTACTATGCAATAGAGCAATTAAAGAAAGCGGATTTACTCGGATCGGATCGTTTCGTTGCAAAAACAATCGTTACGACTCAACTGATTGATCAAATATGTGAACACCATAAAATAAATTGTTACAACACCTTAACAGGCTTTAAATATATCGCTGAACAAATTCGTCTTCGTGAAGGAAATGAAAAGTTCATTGCAGGAGGAGAAGAAAGCTACGGTTACCTGATTGGAGACTACACGCGTGATAAAGATGCTGTTGTCTCTAGTCTTATTCTCTGTGAAATTGCGGCTTGGGCCAAAAGCAATGGCAAAAACTTAATCGATTTGCTTTCATCCATTTATAAAGAGTACGGTTTCTTCAAAGAAAATTTAGTAGCTCTCACCAAAAAAGGCCGCAGAGGGTCTGAAGAGATTCAACAAATGATGGACGGTTATCGGAATAATCCGCCAAAAGAGATCATTGGAAAACGCTTATTACGCGTAAAGGATTTTAAAGAAGGAATAGAAAAATCACTTGTTTCAGGAAATATTTCCGTACTGGACCTTCCTAAGTCAAATGTCATTCAATTGTTTTATGAAGATGCATTGAGTATAACGGCCCGGCCTTCTGGAACGGAGCCTAAAATAAAGTTCTATCTTGGTCTGAAAGAAAAATTCGCTGATGGTGATGCCTATCAACACGTGAATGAAAGATTAGATTTACAGCTTTTGAACATCAAAAAGGAATTGGGAATTGCTTAGAAAATTAGCGAACATACTACTTCTTTTAGCCGCATTTGATTGTATTGGTCAATCGGATAGATTAAATAGTGACTACAGTGCCGATCAATCTGATGCACGTGATCGATTTGTACTTGAATTTACAAATGACGCATGGCTAGATATTCCTGAAAATATAGAAGCTCGAGGATTCTCCCCCGGTATAAACGCCTTCATCGTTCATGATTTATTCCGTAAAATAGATAAACCATGGTCATTGGGAATTGGCTATGGAATTAGCTCGCATAATGTGCACACTAATGGCATATTTGAAGTAGTAGATAGCTTAGAAAGCACATTCGCCTTTCTTAATCAAGTGGACGCTCAAAATAACTTAAGGAAGAATAAGCACACCATAAACTATATCGAGTTCCCCATAGAATTGCGTTTCATCGACCAAAATGGGAGCGGATTTAAATGGCACCTCGGGGGAAGAATAGGATATAAATTAGGAGATTATTCCAAGATTGTTGACGGATTTGGGAAGAGAAAGTTTTACAAAGTAAAGGGTATACATGACTTTAGGTATGGTGTGCATACGCGCATTGGATATGGTGCATTTGCACTTGTAGGTTACTATTCAATTGCCCCTCTATTCAAAAAAGACAGAGGACCAAAACTGACGCAATACTCTGTCGGAATTGCATTAACTATTCTGTAGGAGCTAGAGACATCGAATGCAAAATTCCTTCTAACTCTCGAATATAATCGCGCTTATCGAACTTTGGCGCAAAAACATAAGCGTCTATTGTAATTGCATAGTTTTCGGCTTCATGAAAGAAGGAAATGGAAACAAAAGGTCCTCCTTTAAGCGGGCGATCAAATCGCCATAAACCTCTAATCTTTGAAACGTATATGCCGTTTAAATCGAGTTCTTCAAGAGAAGGAAGAAAACGAGGGTCTCCTTCTACTTTCATTGGCATATCCAATTCACTCAATATTAGAGGCCCCAGTAACTTATTTCTATTGGCAACTTGATTCTCAGTAGAAAATGTTTCTGATGTACTATGATCATACCTATAAATAACCAATCCATCAATTATATTATGTGAGCGAACGGAGTTGTCCCCATAGCGATAGCTCGTTTCGCGGCTTCGTTTAAATGATAGAATATTCTCCTTTTCTGAAGCCAAATAAAAACCATCGGGAACAGCCATATTCAACCCGAACTTCTTCTCTACTTTGGAAGACAGTCCTTGATTATTTGCATATTCTGCTTGAACCACCGAGCGTTCTATAGCTCTTCGATTTAGATCCTTTAGAATCGCCCATTTGTTTTCTTTAAACACATTAAAGAATTCTTTTTCATTGGGTGCATATATGGTATAAATGACTTGACCTCGCGCATATTGATCCTTGATTTGGGTTACTCTTCCTTCTCGATTTTGCTCCTTATCTCCAACACTCACATAAATCACATTAGCCTGACCCTTTTCATAATCATTGAAGGACTTTTCGAAAACGAATCGAGGATCAAAAGAAGGTTCTCCTTGTGGTAAATTTGGAAAGGGAATTTCAAAAAAGTACTTTATACTATCTCCAATTATTCCAGAGAGCTGATGCTCAGGACCAACTATTATTAATTCGCTAATATCTCCAACCGCAGCCTTTCGAGGTATCCCATCTGTATCTCTAATGGTTTCGGGTGTGCAAGAAATAAAGAATAAAAGGAATAAAAAGTAAGCGCTAATTCGGATCATTTTTTTACTATAATTCGCTGTCCTGGTTTCATGTTGCGAAAGTTCATATGCGCGTTCCATTTCTTGAGGTCATTCACACTAACACCTTCGTAGAGCTTCGCAATATCCCAGAGCGTGTCTCCTCTTTTAACGGTATGGTAAGCTTTGCCCGTATGATCTACACGCGCTTTTTGCTTGGTCTTTTTAGCAACAGTTGTTTTTGAGGATTTAGCGGGTAACTTATTGTAATAAATGGTCAATTTTTGCCCTGGATAAATACGTGATCCTCGGATATTATTCCAGGCCCTTAATTGACTGAGGCCCACTCCATAGCGCTCTGCTATAGATCCCAATACATCTCCACTTCTAACTCGATAGTAGGTAACGTCTTTCTCCAATTCCTTTTTGGACGCGGCTTTCTGAATCAAGGGTTCTTTAAGGATCGTATTCTCATGCTCTAAATATTTACTTAAATAAGTATTTGGCAATCGAAAAGAATTTCCATTCTTATTCAAAGGAATAAAATTCCTCTTGTACACAGGATTCAACAATTCCAACTCTTTAATTGAAATACCTGTGTGTTTGGCTACAGCATCAAAAGAAAGCTGTTTATTGATGATTAATGTATCCGTCTCAAAAAATGAGAAGGGATAAGGCAAGGCTCTTAATTTGTGCGCATCAGCATATTCGAAAGCATAAGCCATCGCAATAAAATTAGGAACATAGGAACGGGTTTCTCTTGGCAAATACCTTCTGATCTGCCAGTAATTTTTCTTTCCTCCAGATCTTCTAATCGCCTTATTTACATTTCCTGGCCCAGCATTGTATGCTGCTAAAGCCATACTCCAATCATCATATAAGCCATGCAAGTATTTAAGATAACGGCATGCGGCCCTTGTGGACTTCTCTGGATCTCTTCTTTCATCGACATAGGAATTTATATCTAATCCATAGGCTTTTCCCGTTGCATACATAAATTGCCAAAGTCCCATTGCTCCCATTCTCGATCGTGCGTCTGTTCTCAAAGCGGACTCTATTACAGGAAGATATTTAAGCTCATAAGGCATATCATTCTCATCCAAAATTTGTTCAAATAGCGGAAAGTACATTTTACTTCTGCCCATCATGATGGCTGTCTGATGTTTCTTTCGATTGACGAAAACATCTATCATGGTTCTCACTTGAGAGTTATTTGCAAATGTGATGGGTGAACGTTGATCCAATTCAAAAAGTCGCTGGGCGAATACGCTATCAGGAAATTCTATTTTTTGAATATTTCCAATCCAAGCACTATCGGCTTCATCATATTCGTAGAGTTCTTTCAATGGATCATTTAAGATTTCATCCCAAAGATCAATTGTTGGGTTATCTATTAGGACATCTTCTTTTTGGACAAGGTTCAAGCTATCCTTAACTAAGGTCAAACTCTCATTATTTGCCAATTCAACTTTTAAAGAAGAATTCATTGAGTCTCGAAAAGCCTCTTCCAGAGAATTATCTTGACCGAAAAATGAATGAATAAAAAATAGAGTTAAAATGAAAGTGCCCTGTTTCATCATATATTTAAATGGGACATAAATGGTTCAAAAATTAAGCGAATAAAAAGATAAAGTCCCTCTTTGTGTTAAACGAAAAAAAAAGGAATCAGATACGTAGATATCGTTAAATAAAATTAATTAGCTCTTTTGTTCCTCTTCTCCCTTTGTAGCATCTTTGAACTCTTTCATTCCCTTTCCTAATCCCTTCATCAATTCAGGAATTTTTTTACCTCCAAAAAGCAATAAAAGAACCAAGGCTATGACAATTATTTCAGGCCCACCAAATTTGAATAATAACACTGCTCCAATCATATTCTTAATTTATATCAAAGATAAACAATATTCCTACTTAGCTATCCACAGCTGAGGATCTAATTTTGTCATGCCACTTGAGGAATTTCGCCAAATTTCAATGTGCGATTTTGAATTTGCGCCATCGGTCAATAAAAGACCTAGACTTTCTTTGGTTTCTACTACCTCTCCCTTTGACACGAAAACTTTACTGAGGTTTGAATAGACTGTCCAATAGTCACCGTGCTTAAGCATAACTGCTTGTCCCGCTCCGGGAATATTGATGACACCGGCTACTTTGCCTTTAAACAAAGCTCTAACCAGGGCCTCTTTATCCGTACTTATGTCTATTCCATTATTGGTTATAACAATTCCGGGTAATTCTGGATGAGGATAGGTCCCAAATTTGCCTGTAACGACTCCTCTTTCAACTGGCCAAGGCAAATGACCCTTATTCTTTGAGAAGTTCCCCGATATCAGCTTTTCCTCTGGTGTAAGCGTAAATACAGGATTGTCGGTCTTTGGCTTCATCTCCAGTTCAATAAGGCGCTTAATCTCACGCGCCAATTTCTGTCTTTTTTGCTCTTTTTCTTTCAGCCTTTTCCGTAGAGATTTTTCGTCCTTTTTGATTGCACCTAGTTTTAATTCGGCTTCCTTTTTCTCTTGATTCAGTTTCTTTTTCTCTCCTTCCTGAAGAGCCAATAGTGTAGCTTTCTCCTTTTTGTTTACTTTGAGTATTTCCGTTTTAAGAGTAATCTCTTCTTTCGCGTGTTCTATTCGTTCGGCCTGTCGTTCCCTTAAATTGGAAATCTCCTTTAAGTAGCGAATTCTACGAGTAGCCTGGGCAAAATCATCTGAAGCAAACACGTACATTAACCAAGATTGAGTATTTCTGGTCTTATAGGAGAGCTGAATTAAATTGGCATAATCAGCTTTTAATTCTTCTAATTCTCCTTCTAGCTCTTTGACGGCCTTCTCATTTCTACTTATTTCACTTCCTAATTTTTGCATTTCAAAGGATACATTCCTTATCATTTTTTGTCGCAGGCTTATTTTCTTTTTTAACAGAGCGACCTCCTCTAGTTTTAAGTTTCCTTTTTTCTTCGCTTCTGCCAATAAAGAATTTGTAAGCGCAATATCCTTAGATAGCTTAATTTTTGCTTTTTCCAATGCTGCCCGATCTTGGGAAAGCAAAGGTCCTGAGTTGAATAGTGAGTTGAGTAAGATTAAAATAAATGCAATCTTTCTCATTGTATGCGTTCAAACTTTTCGGGAATAGAAAACGGGAATTTCAAGCTTTTATTGACCCGAACACGAGAATATTCCAATTGGATTTTGGAAATATTGTCATCGTCTTTGAGCAAAAATTCTGCTTTGTCAGGAAACTGCATTAAGGCAACTTCATCAAATTCTGTATAATTCAGTTCAAATGTCCGGTTGTAATAAAGATCTTTAATCAGGGTTTGCTGAATCTTATATGTTCGAGGATGAATCCAATATCTTTTGACTATTAGATTCTCTTCTTCTTCTTTCTTAATTATTCGCCTTAGCCTTCTTTGATCTACATCAAAGTTAAGCGTGTCTTTTTCTAGATCGTTTTCTTCTTTGATGTCATTGATATCTAGTCCTAATGCTTTACGGACATTTCGCTTATTTTTTGATGTTAGGATGTGACCTTTATTATCCTTTGTCGCGACAAATTTTTCCTTTTCATCATAAAAAATTGGGTTTGCCACTAAAATATCCTGAAGTATATCGAAATTTAAATCAGTATCGAATTGATCATTGATGTAATCAAATTCTCCCAGATAGTACTGATCATTCCACTTATCAATAAGTTTTATACTGTCCCTTGTTATAATTGCTCTGGCTACCTCAATGCCCAAGGCTGGAGAAATTGACATCCAAATTGCACTGTCTTTTTTAATTCTGATTGTGTTCTTAAATGATTTTTTTTCTCCTTTGACATCTATCTTAACATCTGTTTTAAAGGAAATGGTCTCGTATTCGAATAGATTTTTTTCTATACGTTTGGTCAAAAAAGACGGGCTTCTATCTTTGATCGGCTTTACAATTACGCGATTGGTCCTACAACCGATGGTCAATAATAGAATACAAACTAGTGCAATATAGCTCTTAGGCGCCTTCAAATTATTCGAAATACTTTCCTTCCTTAATTTTTTTCTCGATGGACTCGCTGGTCTCTCCTAAGCGTTTGGCTTCTTCCCACTTCTCCAACGCCATGGCCTCATCCCCAAGTTTATAAAGGATATCACCCAAGTGCTCGACAACCGTACCAGAAGAACCCGCTCCATTTAGAATGGCTTTTTCAATCTGTTGCCTAGCCTCTTCATATTTCTCATTCTGAAAGAGCACCCAGGCGTAGGTGTCTAAAAATGATGCATTTGATGGAAATTGATTGAGGGCTTTAGTAATCATTTCTTCTGCTCTATTCAATTCTTCTTTTCTCAAAGACAAGAAATATGAATAGTTGTTTAAAATCAATGCATTCTCCGGGTCTATCTTCAAAGCAGCATCAAAAGACTTATCCGAGTTCTTATAATCTCTTATTGCATTGTAAGAATCACCTAATAAACTCCAAAAGTCAACCTTTAGGGCTTTATTATCAAAGACCAATTCTTTACCGCTATTTAAAATATCGATTGCCTTTTCATGGTCACTATTCTGATTTAGGGCTAAGCCATTGAAATAATAATACTCAGAATTCGTTGGGAAAAGCTCAAGGCATTCATCGGTGTGCTTAATCATTTCTTCGAATTTCCTCAATTCGAAATCTAAGGCCAATACTTGCGACCAAATAGCTGTTTTATCTGGAGCTAATTCTACTGCTTTAATAAATGACTGTCGTGCTTTTTCTGTTTGATTTTCCCGAAGGAGGAAATCACCATTTACGGCATGTGCTTTTGCCTCATCGTTATGCTTAGCGACAAAGGCTTCAACGACTTTCATGATATCCGGCAAGATATTCTTATCGGATTCTGTGTAAGCATAATAGTTTAGGAGCACATTCATTTTTAAATCTACGCCTAAATCATCACTTTCTATGGCCTCTCTCAAATGCCCCATGGCTTTGGCTTGCTCTCCTTCTTTCATGAAAATATCGTGCAAGGAAAGGTGCGCCATTCCATTTGCTGGATCATTTTCTAAAATTTCTTCAAATTTTTCTTTTCCTTTCTGACCATCGCCTGTTCTATTGTAGTACTCAGCCAACATGCCCGAGTAAAATGGATTCGCAGGGAACTTCTTCGAAAGATCTTCGAGTAAGTCAATTGCATCCTGTGTCTTACCCATTTGATCATATAAGGCTAGTTTCTCGCGTAATATCTCATCGCTCATTCCAAAGCTCTCTTCAATACGATCAAAAGTCTCAAGTGCCTCTTTATTCTTCCCCAGATAAAGATTGATATTGGCTATTTCAAAAAGGTAATCCTTCTTATCGGGATGATCATTTAGTATTTTCTCGTAGAGTTTTAGCGCTGGTTCAAGATTGTTTTGCGCCATGTATGTTTGAGCAAGAAGGGCATTATACCACTCGTTGTCATTCTCAACTTTTACAACGTCCAACATTGCATTTTGACAATCTTCAACTCGCTTCTGATCGAAATATATTCTGGCTACCTCATATTTTGCTGTAGGATCGTTGGGGACGATATTCAAAGCTTTTTGAAATGCCTCTAGAGCCTCTTCTATATTTTCAATCATCTTCTGCTTTTGCCCTTCCATAAAATAATTGGTGTAGGCAATTTTTTCTCTTTCGCTCAGCCCTTTATTTTTCTTCTTTTTTTGTGCTTCTAACGTTCCACAAAACAGAAAAAGCAAGATTCCGATAAAAATGAATTTGAAATTTCTAATCCTTCTCACGTCTGAATTTTTTCTACTGTTTGGATGAATATCAATAATTACACCAATCTTTAACGGGTAAAAGTACCAATTAATACTAGGCAGTACTGGAAATAGGTCAATATAACCAACAGGAAATGCTGAATAATTCAAAATTGCTGGGCTTAACGGCTTTTCTAGCTTTTTTTTCGAGAATCATTCAATTTTAATTTCTTTTGCACTTCAAATTGATATAATGCAAAAATCAAGGGTCAAATTTCTATTGAATCAAGGTGCTGTAGGCTCGAATGTTGAGGCAAATGGATGGGTAAAAGCATTTCGAAATAATCAGTTCATTCAGTTGAATGATGGAAGTTGTCAAGAGAATATTCAAGCTGTAATCGATTTTGAGAAGTTTGAAGCGGACGAGTTATCAAGAATATCAATTGGCGCTGCCATTTCGGTGTCTGGATTGCTCGTTGAATCCAAAGGTTCTGGGCAGAAAGTTGAAATTCAGGTTGAGTCATTCCGTATTTTGGGAGAAGCCCCTTCTGAATTGGTTCAAGGGACCATTCTGCAGCCCAAACGACATAACCTTGATAAACTGAGAGAACAGGCGCATTTGCGTTTCAGGACCAATACATTCGGGGCGGTTTTCCGTGTACGACACCATGTCAGTTTTGCTATTCATCAATTCTTTCATGAGAATGGTTTTTATTATCTGCACGCTCCAATTATTACCGGATCGGATGCAGAAGGAGCTGGTGAAATGTTTCATGTCACTAATTTTGATTTAAAAAATATCCCAATGACGGAAGAGGGAAAAGTCAATTACGAGGAAGACTTTTTCGGGAAAGAAACCAATCTTACCGTTTCTGGTCAATTAGAGGCAGAACTTGGCGCTCTTGCATTGGGCAAGGTTTATACATTTGGACCAACCTTTAGAGCTGAAAACTCAAACACTTCAAGACACTTGGCTGAATTTTGGATGATTGAACCTGAAGTGGCTTTTGCGGATATACATGACAACCAGGATTTGGCCGAGGACATGATGAAATATGTCATTAAACATGTCATGGACAATTGTTCGAGCGAATTGGCTTTCTTAGAAAAAAGGGAGCAAGATGCAGAGAAGCAGCTGCCTCAGAATCAAAGAAATGAACTGAGTCTTACTGAACGATTGAAATTCGTACTCGAAAATGATTTCGAGCGCATTACCTATACTGAAGCTATCGATATATTGATGCAGTCAAAACCCTATAAGAAAAAGAAATTTCAATATGAGGTTGAATGGGGGATTGACTTACAAAGTGAACATGAAAGATACTTGGTTGAAAAGCATTTTAAAAAACCTGTCATTTTAAGAGATTATCCAGAGAAGATCAAAGCCTTCTACATGCGCAGGAATGACGATGGAAAAACGGTTGCTGCTATGGACGTTTTATTTCCGGGAATTGGTGAAGTTATTGGAGGATCGCAAAGGGAAGAGCGGTTAGATGTACTTCTCGAAAAGTGTAAACAATTTAATATCCCTGATGAGCACGTTTGGTGGTATTTGGATACCCGAAAAATTGGCACGTGCCCTCATGCTGGCTTTGGTTTGGGATTGGAAAGAATGATCATGTTCGTCACAGGAATGACAAATGTCCGTGATGTTATCCCTTTTCCGAGGACCCCAAAAAATGCGGAATTCTAGTCTTTCGAACAAAGCGACAAAAAAATAACTTCTATCCCCCACTTTGGCACAATCTTTTCGTTGCATAAAGCGGGAAATACTATTTTTACCACGCAAAGAAGGATTATATGCTCAAGCAAAGTCTACAGCAGAAATTACTGCAAAAGTTATCTCCACAGCAAATTCAATTAATGAAATTGCTGCAGGTACCTACTGTTGAACTTGAGCAGAGGATAAAGGAAGAGATTGAAACGAATCCGGCCTTAGAAGAGGGAAAGGAACAGAACGAAGAGTACGATGAATTCGATGATCGAGATAATGATTTCGATGACCAAAATGATTTCGACATCAGCGATTACATGAGTGATGACGAAGTTCCTGAATACAAAACGCGTATTTCAAATAAGGGGGCCGATCCGGATGAAAAAGACATTCCATTTGCATCAGGCAAATCGTTTCAGGATTATTTAGAAGACCAAATTGGACTGAAGAAACTTGACGATAAACAAGTCACTATTGCTAAAACTATCATTGGTAATCTTGATGAAAGCGGATACCTCAGAAGAGAATTAGAAAACATCGTTAATGACCTAGCATTTTCTCAGAACGTGATGTGCGAAGTTTTCGAAATTGAAGAGGTACTTGAAGTTGTACAGGCTTTAGATCCTGCTGGAATAGCGGCTCGTGATTTGAGAGAATGTCTTCTTCTTCAAATTCAAAGAAAAGATGATGCGTACCCTTCTGTTGCTATCGCTAAAGAAGTTTTAGAAAATCACTTTGATGCTTTTACGAAGAAGCATTACGACAAAATTTTAAAGAAGCTAGAGATTGAAGATGAAGACCTAAAATTAAGTATTCAAGAAATCACAAAACTCAATCCTAAACCTGGAAATTCTGTCAAAGAATCCAATAAAGCTTTGCAGCAGGTGATTCCAGATTTTATTGTTACAGCCACCAATGACGGTGAGCTTCAGCTAAGTCTCAATGGAAGAAATGCTCCTGAACTACGCGTGAGTAAGTCGTACAAGGAAATGCTTGAAACTTACAACCATACACCCAAGAATAAAAAAGACAAGGAGGCTATACTTTTTGTAAAGCAAAAAATTGATAGTGCGAAATGGTTCATTGATGCTATCCGCCAAAGACAACAGACATTGCTTTTGACAATGACGGCTATTATGGAATATCAGAATGATTATTTCATTTCAGGAGATGAGACCAAAATAAAGCCGATGATCTTAAAGGATATCGCGGAAATTGTGGATATGGACATCTCAACTATTTCTCGCGTTGCAAATAGCAAATATGTCCAGACGGTATTTGGCACTTTTCTTCTGAAGACATTCTTTTCTGAATCGCTTTCAACCGATTCTGGTGAAGAAGTAAGTACGCGTGAAGTCAAAAAAATATTACAAGATAGTATTGATAACGAAGACAAGAAAAAGCCACTTACGGATGAAAGATTGGCTAAGGTCTTGAAAGAAAAAGGCTACAATATTGCACGAAGAACTGTTGCAAAATACCGCGAGCAATTAAACATCCCTGTGGCGCGTTTAAGAAAACAGCTTTAATGATCAGAAGAAACATAGCACAGATTGTTTCTTATCTCTTTCATCCTTTGGCAATGCCGATCTACGCATTGTTTCTCTTTTATTTTACGGATCCCTATTTTGAATTATTTCTTCCAAGCGAAACAAAACTAAAAGCTTTAATGATGTTCCTTGGCTTGACTTTCATTGGACCTCTCATTCTTCTTTCCGTATACAGATATACGGGTACGATAAATAATTTTTCGGATCCGAATAGGTCGAGCAGAATTATGGTGGCGGTGGTTGTTTTACTCTTCTATTTTACCACCTATTTTTTGTTTAAAAAACTCTACTTAAGTCAAATATTCTATGATCTTTTTTTATCGATCATCATTTCGATATGCATCGCTACGTTCATATCATTTTTCTATAAAATAAGTATGCACGGTTTGGCAGTAGGAGGCATTTGTGGGGCACAATTGGCATTGTTTATAATGCATGGCTCATTCAATGCCTATGTCTTGATGGCTTTGATTCTTCTTTGTGGAACGGTCGGAACATCGCGACTCATCCTTAGAGCCCATAGCGCAGATCAAGTGTATACTGGGACCCTCTTAGGCATTTTTAGCGTAGGACTCTACCTTTTGTTCAAGGCCGATTATCTCCAGATTCTCTCTCTTGTCTTCGATCAAAGCTCCTGCGTAATCCTTGTCTAACAACGAAAAAGATAAAGGAAAAAACAGCAATAAAAAGAAAGGTTCGCGACTCATAAAAGTTAGTCGTGTAATACTTGTAAAGCCAATATATAAAGCTTGCAATCGCTATTGTTAGCCAAAGTCTTTCAGCAAAAATGGATAATCTTCTAAGGTTCATTGTGCTCTCCTTCTTTGACAAATATACTGCCTCTAGGATTCAGAATTGAATAATTTGTGAAACTTTCATTTGATGTCATTCCATCTCCCCATAGTGTATCATTTTGCCGAAGAATTTGAACCGGCAAGTCGGTATAGATCTCTTCCCTTTCTTCATCCCAAATCAATTTCTCTGTTTTAAGTACTTCACCTTCTAAATTTCTAAACTCTACACTGTCCTCTGCCCACATGATTTTAGACTTTTCATAGTAGGTTCCTTTTTTAGCAGTAAGTATCCCTTCTTTTTGTTCTCCTCGATTAAAAATTTCTAATTCTAAGCCTAGAGAAATGAGGATATAAGAAGAGTCTTTGGTAAAATGTTCAAGCTTTCCGGCTTGAATAATATTTCTGACTTTGGCATTTTCCGTGAACACATATTCACCATCATAAGTCGTTTGAAAAGGAAGGTTTTCCTCTTGAATCAACCGAGCCACCTCATTGGGTTTATGGCAAGAAAAAAATATCCCCGTCATACACATGACGAGGATACTTTGAACAAATATTCTAAATTCTCTTTGCAATTATCTGGTTCTCACTTTAGTGCTCTCACCATTGCAATGAATATACGTATCTCCATTTTTAATCCCTAACATAAAGACCTCTGAGGTCTCTGGGAAAGAGCCAGTACAACCATTAATTCTTTTCTGCGCCTTTTCAGAAACAGAAGAATCTTTTGCCTTTGCTCTTTGGTAATAATCTACGGCCAACCATAGCTGTGCATAGTTCCCTGCTTTGCCATCGTTGCACTTCGTAAAACGCACTGCATCTCCTATGATGATGATCGCTTCTCCATTATTTGGTTCAAGCTTTAGCAATTTATTTGCATATCCCTTCGCCTTCCCATATTGCTTTCCAGCAATGGCAGCTTTTCCGGCTTTCTCCAAATATTTAGGTTCATCAGGACATCCGTCACATAACTTCACAGCTTCGTCAAAATATTTGATTGCTTCACTAATTTCTTTGCGTTTTGCCTTCATAACGCCAATGGCATAAGCTGATTCATGTGAAGGTTCTTGAGCATGAACTGCCTCGGCAATTTGCAAGTAAAAGTCGCTGTCTTCGCAAGCTCTTCTGTTCATAACCTTCAAAGCTTTCTTTTTGAGCTCAAAATCTGCTGGGTTAGATTCAATTCTTTCTTGGAATATCTTGACAATATCCTCGCACTTTGCAAATTTTATAAAGAACTCGTCCAAATTCTTTTTGGCTTTCTCATATCCCGTTTTCTTCTTCTCAGCTTTTGTTTTCTTCTTCTCGTCAGCCTCGGTCTCAATTTGTTCAGACAAACTTTTTATATTAACAGATATGTAATCACTCACTGTCAAATACTCTGTAAATAAGTCGGCTTTTTCTACTTTCTTTTCTCTATACGACTTGTACATCGCTTGATAATAAGTCGATAAAACAACTGCTTCCGTTTTCTCTTTACCGAGCTCTACGGCTTCTTTTAATATGGTATATGACTCAAAAGGATTACTGTCTCTGAAATATTTGAAATGATCAACTCCTTTTCTTCCCAATACATAAGCCTTCTGACCGTAGTTCTTTATTCTCATATCGTAAATACTCAATATTGTATCTACATAGGCATATTTCATTACCGAGTCTTCTCCAGCCTCCTTAATAAAGTGTTTATACATTTTTACACCATTGATGTAAAATGACTTTCGAGCTTTTGGGCAAACTTCAATACACTTTCTCCATGAGGGTAATGCATCCTTATAGGCTTTCATTTTAAAGTTCTCTTCGTAAAGAGAAATATTCTGCACACAGGTTACACTATCTGGACCATAGTCGTATTTCTTCTTTTTTTGAGCACTCAAGCCAAGTGCAAAAATCGCCACAAACAGGGATAGTAAAACTCTCTTTTTCATCTCGTAATCTATATTTTAGTCGTATTTCCGTTTTATAAACCATGGAGATCGAATATTGGGGTTAAACCTCACACCAACAAAGAGCTCCAAGTTATTCTCTTTTAAAAGGTTATTATCAATGCTTCCTCTCCTACTTAGTTCAAATCCAATATTGAATTCTGTGCTTGATTCTTTGAGTCCACCTTTTAAGAATGGTAAACCTAATCCAAAGTTTATGCCAGATTCTGTAAATTCATGATTTTCAATCAATAAATAACCCGAATTTCTAAAAACACCGGCCCTGTAGTAGATTGATTGGAAAAATTCATTTTTCGGAATAATCGTTCCTTTTATGCTGTTTTTCCATCTTGGAATGTATTCAATCCCCACAGATAAGCGATTTGCATCTACTAATTCATCAAAACTTACTGGTGTTCCAAAATCTTCTTCAAACTTTGACCAGGCTCTTGTTCGATAATCTCCAGCAAGAATTATTTTGTCATTTCCAGCATTAAAGAATTCAAAAGCAACACCTATACCTAGCTCTTGAGGCAATCGAACAAATCCTTCATTATCCTCATTACTCAAAACGCTATCAACAGCAAGTTGAATAGTACTTGAAGCAATGTAGCTTTCGACTATTTGAGAGCGAGTGGACTTCAATTGGGTTTCTGGTGACAAACTCAAACCAATATTGAATCGAATTTGAGAATCTTCCGCCTTTCTTTTCTTCTTTATCCATGTTGAGTACAAAAAGCCCAGTTTCCATGCTACATCACTTGTATTGTCAATATTGGTCACCTGGGTATTTATTGCACCTACGCCATTTGGAAAAATACTTCGGGTGATATTCGTTCGGTTGCCAAATAAATAATTGAAATTAAATCCAAAGGATAGCGAGTTATTGTAAAAGGTCTTGTCTTTCTTATTGAAGTAAACCGTATCTGCTTTTAAGTCAATACGTTTACCAAAACCTAAAAACAGTGCATTTATCCCTCCTTCACCCACATTCTGTTGAGAAATGCTAAAATCGTTAATCGAATCGCTTTTACTGATATCATACCCTATGTTCGAAAGTGGGACCAAACCAAAACTGAATCCCATATTCTTTTTTCGAATGGGCATTCCTAGAGCAACGTGATTTACACGCGTGATATTCCCGCTTATAGCCTCCGTTTGACTCTCAATGTCCATCCATCTCGAGTGAATCCCCATCTCAAATGCTGGCTCAGAGATATAGGAATAAGATGCTGGGTTTAAGGGATTTACCCCAAGGTAGTCCATGACAGCGATTCCCGTGCCACCCATTGAATACTGCCTATTGAATACATCTCCACTGAGCTCTCCAATTCCAAATCTCGAATAAGGGGAAAAACTGGTCTCTTGCGCTTTTAGCCCAAGATTCACCAAAATACTAAGTACGATTAAAAAGTAAAATTTCATTTAAACCAATCAGGGTTAAAAATGGGTTTGCAAAGATGCTATTTTTCAACGCTTTACCAAAGATTTCAGTATCTCCGCCAGTTATTATAATGGCGGCATTCTCGAATTCTCTCAAAAATCGCTCACAGTAGTGTTCTATTTCTCCGAGGCACCCATTCCAAACCCCGTTATTCAACGCTTCATCTGTAGATCCACCGATAAAATCAAATTCTGATCGAAGATCTATCAAAGGCAATTTATCCGTGTAGCTATTCATGGCTTTAATTCTAAGATGCAAGCCTGGAGAAATATTCCCACCTAGATAAAGTCCTTTTTCTGTTACAAAGTCATATGTAAAACACGTTCCTGTATCAATCACTAATAAATTTTGAGCTGGATATAAGTTCATCGCCCCTACCACATTTGCCAATCGATCGTTGCCAAGTGTCTGCGGTGTTTTATAATTAATCTCAACAGGTAAATTCACTTTTGAGTCGAGCACCAATACTTTATCAAGCAGTGCTAAATCCAAATTCAGATTGCCATAATCTTTGGTAGAACTGATAATTATCTCCTCATGATTCGAAATTAATTCAGTCAGGCGACCCCTTACCTCTTCGTGTGGAAGAATGTAATTCTCTAGAATTTTTCGTTCTTCGAAGTGTGCGAATTTGGCTCTGGTATTTCCAATATCTATTGCAATTTGCATAAAGATGCAGCGAAAGTATGCAATAATGGAATTATTTTTAAATTTGCCCGCCCTGATTAACAGGGATTAACATAAAGTGATTGGGTGCTATAGCTCAGTTGGTAGAGCAACGGACTGAAAATCCGTGTGTCCCTGGTTCAAATCCAGGTAGCACCACAAAAAAACCCTTCGAAATTTCGAAGGGTTTTTTGTTTTCTAGTGTTTGACCACTAATTTTTTATATACCTGCTTATCGCCAACCGTCAAACGGACCATATAAAGCCCTGCACTCAGATCATCGGTTTGAACCAGTAAACGTTTCTTACCGGCAAACTCGAACAGAGATAATGACTTTTGTACTTTTCCATTAAGGTCGAGTATTTCAACCATGAAATCGCTATCCTCGATCAATTCAAATTCAACATTCACCTGATTATTTGATGGATTTGGAAAAATGTTCATTACCAATAATTCTTCATCCAACAAATTGTATTCATTTGACTTTTGCTCAAAATCTGCGTTGATATCGATATCCGCAGTTGAGTATACAATTGATCTTGTATCATTTGTACATCCAGAAATCTCAATTTCATCTAATAAAAGATAATCGCTGTTATTGGCATTTTGCCTGAATCTGAATCGCGTTGTACTTGAAAATGGTGCAGCAAGGGTAATCTTTTCACCAAAATAACCTCCGTTATCATAATCCGTTCCATAAACAAAGGTCTCGAGTGTTGTATATGTCGTTCCTCCGTCATCAGATATTTCGAAATGCCATTGATCACCATTCTCCATTGCATAGGAATAGTAATTGAAATCAACACTAACCTCATCATATGTACTCAGATCCAAATTGTCCGTATAGGTGACGGAGCTATTGTTCTTTCCTCTGAGCAAAATAAAATACGATCCATTACTCGCAAAACTAGAATTGTTGTAGCGAAAGCTATTGTTTCCTCCGTCATTCCAGATACCCCAGCCAGCCTCAAGATCAGTAATATCGATCAATTGATCTACACAGGGATCAGGAACAGCTTCACCACATGTTTCTATAACAACTTCATCAATAAAAATGTAATAATTCGAGACATCGCCCTGAATCCTGATTTTCATTTCATTGGTAAAAGGTCCTGGAATCTGAACGGAAGCTGGGTAATATTGATCGTTTGCAAAATCAACTCCGTAATTCCACTGTTGAAGAGTTGTATAAGACGCTCCTCCATCAGTTGAAACTTGAAGTTTAAAATTGTCGCTTGTTGCACTGTTGAAATAAGAGTAATAATTGAAATTTATCGTCAATCTGTCATATCCTTCCAATTCTAATTCATCGGTTGTCATTTGTGATGTCGCTCCATTTCCTCTCAGATATACGAACTTAGAGCCTTCACTTGCAAAAGGTGCATAATTATAAAGCACACAATTTGCTCCCCCATCATTCCAAATGCCCCAAGAAGATTCAAAACTATTGCTGTCGAATGTATTAATATTGCAGGTAGCCTCATTGGCTTCCGGACAAATTGATTTAATACCTTCTGTTCCAAAAGCCGAACCATAGGCCAGTAGTTCTTCATTTGCATCGTAGATTCTATAGTACCCAATGCCATTCGTGCAACAAATTCCATTATCGGCACTATCATAAATCTTGAACTCTCCACAATCGGTAGGAGCGCAAACAACTTGCGATATTAAAGTCCCTGCGTCTGATGGGGCATACGGGCCTCCAAAAGCAACTGCATTGCCCAGCTCATCGACCAATTCCCATGTTGTTTCTTCCGGATTATTATCCAATTGTAATTCAACACGAATATTTGTTGCATCAAAAGAATTGACATTGAAGGTTTGCTCTGCATAAAAGCCATTTGCATCTTCATAGACCACCCTATAGGCACCATTAAAAGAATCATCCATAGCAGTGCTTACTTCAACTTCTCTATCACTTGAAGCGAATTCATTAGGACCTGTCCAAGACCAGTTCCATGTGTCTTCATCGGGAAAAGCCCCAATAGTTAAAGCCGTTCCATTGCAAACACTTAGGTCACAGGAATAAACTGTATTTCCAATGTTCTCATAATAACACGTTATGGCAGTCACATCAGCTTCATCAATATCTCGAATGGGCGCACCAGATACTATCTGTACCGCTCCATACACTTCACAGTGGTTATAATTAGAATAATCATAGTAACGCGTTTCAAAATATTCTCTAAAATGAATCACTGAGAGCAGCCCTGCTTCAGCTTCCACATTTTCTTTGTTCCACCAATTTCTTAGCTCAGCTAGACTTCGAGCATCAGACCAAACTCTGATTTCATCTATCTCGCATTGAAGTTCCTGTCCTGCAATCCAAGATTGTGTAGCATTTAAAGTCACATCCGAATTGTGCGTTCCGACAAATCTTCCGTCCACGAATAAGGTTCCTATTGCCCCGTCTTTTGTATATGCAATATGATGCCAATAATTCTCTAATAAAGTGCTTGAATTCAATTCGGCAACATTCAAGCCGTTTTCATAAATTTTTATTTGATCTCCGCTTCTTCCAATTCGAAAGCGTTCAGTTCCTCCTTCTTCAATTTCCAAGACACTTCCTTGTGAATAAGGCTTCAACCATAATTCAAAACTGAAGTTTTGACCGAGATCTTCTGCAACCGAGCTTAGATCAATAAAATCATCCGAGCCATCTAATTGCACAGCATAATGCGTTTCCGTTGGATTGACAAGAACTTCAACTTCTAAGCTATCGTTATCCGTATTGTTATCCTGTAAAGTTCCATTCGGGGTATTCAATGAAATGGCTATTGTATTTATATCTGTAGCGCTCAATGGCACATTCCCAAGATCTTCATCTGCGAATTCAGAAAAATTCAAATTTCCGGTCCATGGAATATCCACGTGACTACCGTTTACATCGCAAGAAATGTCACAGCTGCTCAACGATATATTACTCCAATTGGTCACTCTCGTCTGCAAGTTATAATTGCTGTTATAGTCAACAACATGTAAACTTTGAGCCACCTGACCTTCTAAAATAACTCCTCCATTTCCGATATTTATTTGATTCTCGGTAAGCGCTGAATTGATGATTCCATAGTCCACAGAATCACTTACTAAGTCACCCGTTCCTCCTGCATTTGTCGAATGCGAAGGCCCTGTTGGGTCACCCCAATAATTGTCGCTTGCATCAATGACTTGTACAGATTGATTGTCTACAGCAAAATTCGCAGAACCGGCAAAATTGCTTTCGTGCACTTCGACTAATCCAGTCCCACTGACATATTGAACAATACCGGTAGCGCAATTCACAAAATCTGAATGAACCATATTCAAGCCTCCCGTCTCGGTAATCGCTACACCATTTTCACAATTCTCAAAAACCGAATGTTCTACATTCAAGTTTGTTCGAACTACATATATTCCTCTGCTTTCAGTATCACTGATTTTACAATGGCTCAATTCCATACCATCTCCTTCATACCATATGCTGCTGCCAATATTCGAATCGGCATCACCCAACTTTTCTATGTAGCAATACTGGAGTTTGTTGTTCGCGCTTCCAGGATGAAATCGCAATCCCTCACCGTAAATACTTGGGTCAGAATTTACTCCCAAAAATTGTATGCTGTCTGAAACAAGTCCGATTGCCTGCATCGTTCCATAGACCTGAATTTCTGAATATTCGTTGATGAATCCGAGTTTAGTCCCCGGTCCAATGTTCAGTTGAGCTCCATCATTTACTTGAATGTATTCAACAATATAGTCAACGCCATCAATTTGATTTACGTTGTTTATGTCGATCTCCATTCCACTATATAAAGACCCTTTTAAGTGAATAGTACTCGCTGTTATTGAAGAAATTTGCGAAGCATTAAATGGATGCAATTTTAAATCAATGGAATTTGAGCTGAAGTTGCAATCCTCTATTCTAAAATTGTTTAGAATGGAACTGGCCTTGAGTCCTATTCCATTATTTCCAGATAATGTTGAATTGAGAATTTGAAAGTCAGTAACGGTAGAGAACAACTCAATTCCATCTTCATTACAATTCTCAAATTGAGAATTATTTATTTGAACATCTCCAAATTCGACAGCCAATGCGTCATAGTAACAATTGCTTATTTGTGTATTTTCTATTTGAAGCGTTCCGTAAATACTATATATCCCCCAAAGCTCTGAATCAGAAATTACACAATTGGCAATTCTCAAATCATCGCCTTCATTATAAATTATAGCTTCATTGACAGAAGTATAGTCTCCAAGTTTAATTAATTCACAATAGCTTAAACTATTATTTACTGAGCCTGGTCGGAATCGAATTCCCTCTCCATGAATCTCACTATCAGGGTTGTTTCCTATGAAGCTTATTTTTTCGCTTACCGTTCCTTCGGCAATCAGTGTTCCATAGACCCGAAGTTCATCATCGGGATCTTCAAATTGAACAACTGCGCCAGGTTCCACGATCAGTTCTACTCCTGGTTCTACTGTTACCATGCCTTTAATGACATGAGGATTTTCGGCTTTCTTGAATTTAGAATCTACCGTAATTTCTCCAGTATGCACGGTCTGTGCATTCAGGATTTGTGTAGTTAGGAATAGTGATATGGCAACCAATGGTACATAGTTTTTCATATCGCATTTTTTGTCCCAGTCCTTAGACCGGGGATTGAAGCTAATAGTGTTCATTACGCCACCGAGGCATAATTGTTACATTTCATCGAAAAAAAACCCATATACGTTCGACCAGCGGTATAGTTCATCCGACAAATGAGATGATTTATCGAACTTTTGAATAATAATCTCGTTAAACCACCTGAGCGGAAAGATTTCAATACCAAAACAAAAAGCTCTACGTGTTCTTTCTAAGAGTGTTTAATTGAAATGATGATAAGTGATGAGTGACCAAAAGAAAAGCAACAAAGTACATGCTGATAGAGTAATTTTAAGTAAAAAAAGCGTGCATATCTCTGACTTTTTTAAGAAGAGATTCACCAACTATTTTATAGAAAACGCAAAAAAAAATCTTAAGAAGGATGTTTAGACCTCGAGTTATACCATGCCTTCTTTTGCGCGATAATGGATTGGTTAAGTCCATTCAATTCAAGGATCATAGATATATCGGAGATCCGATAAATGCAATAAAAATATTCAATGACAAGAAGGCTGATGAATTGATCTTTCTCGACATCAATGCGAGTAAAGAGAACAGAATTCCTTCACTTGAATTCATCAAACAATTGGGAGATGAGTGCAACATGCCCTTTGCTGTAGGCGGAGGCATCAAAAGCATTGAAGATATCAAGTCCATCATCAATGCCGGAGCCGAAAAAGTATGTATTAATACTGCAGCGGTTCAAAACCCGCAGTTTATAAAAGAGGCGGTTGAAGTCTTTGGTAGTTCAACCATTGTGGTATGCATGGATATCAAGAAGAAATTCCTTGGAAAAAAGCAGATATACCTCCAAAATGGTTCGAAGTCAACAGGCATAGACCCACTACAATTCGCGAATAAAATGGTTGAAATGGGTGCTGGCGAAATCATGGTAAATTCTATTGATCACGATGGTACTATGAAAGGGTACGACATCGAATTAATCGAAAAAATTGCCAAGTCGATACCTATACCTGTCATTGCTTTAGGTGGTGCAGGCAATATGAATCATATGTTGGAGACCGCTAAAAAAGCGAAGGCTTCTGCATTGGCCGCTGGAAGCATGTTTGTGTATCACGGTCCACGAAATGCTGTGCTCATAAATCTTCCAACACGGAAAGAGGTTTCTGAATCATTTAAATCGGTTGTTCAAGTATGAATATTCTCATTGACATAGGACATCCAGGTCACGTTCACCTTTTCAAGAACTATTACCAAATCATGAAGAATGAGGGACATAATGTCCTCTTCACAACAAGGGAAAAAGAATGTTCTGTCGCTTTATTAAAAGCCTACAATCTACCTTTTGAAAATTTAGGGAAACCTAAAAAAGGAATTGTTAAAAAGCTTTTAGGATTATTTCTATTTGGCAAAAAGATCTATCAAATATCTAAAAAACATAAGATTGATTTGTACTTAAGTGTTTCAAGCATGTATGCAGCTCATGTCTCTTTTATAAGAGGCAAGAAGCACATTGTTCTTGATGACACAGAGCACTCGAGATTCGAGCATATGCTTTACAAACCCTTTTCTGATCTTTTGGTTAATCCAAGAGTCTTCGAAAAGGACTTTGGCAAAAAGCAAATCAGATATGACGGCTTCCATGAATTAGCCTATCTGCATCCTTATAACTTCAAAGCAGATAGTTCTATTTTCCAATACCTAGGAATTGATGAAAATGAGGCTTTTTCAATTGTACGCTTTGTAAGTTGGAATGCGGGTCACGATTTAAAACAAGTGGGTTTAAGCTTGGAACAGAAAATTGAAGTCGTAAAGAAAATTGCTCAGAAAAGTAAAGTATTCATTACTTCCGAAGGAGATCTACCTAATGAACTAAGAAAATATCAAATTTCCATTGCACCAGAGAGAATGCATGATGCCTTATCATTTGCCAATCTTTATGTGGGCGAAGGTGCAACAATGGCGAGTGAATGCGCTATGATTGGAACACCAGCAATCTATATCAATTCATTGGATGCAGGGACTTTAAAAGCTCAAAGTGAAATGGGGCTTCTTCATAGTTTTAGAGACTACAAGGGAGTTCCAAATCAAATTGAAAGCATTCTATCTGATAAAAACAGCAAAGAAAAATATCGTCAGAAAGCCAATATTATCATGCGTCAAAAAGTGGATTTAAGTCAGTTTTTGGCCAAATTATCTTATTCTCTTTTTGACAAACGCGCTTCAGTTCAAAATAATATCAAAAGCAAGCAAGCTGCATAAAATAAAGAGAAGTGAAGAACTATAGTGCCCCAAATAACCGATTTTATTTTTCTCTCCTGAATCCTTTCAGAACGAAAAAAGTATATCTGAATGGCGTGTTCAGGGCTGTGTCGAAATATTGCTTTAAAGAATTAAAGGAAGAAGTTGCTAAAAAACCACATATCGTTGAGAAAGAAAAACTAAACGATGTCGGTCGAATAAATGCCTTTCTAAAAAAAGTCAACCACAAATTGCCATTGAATGGTTACTATATCGGATGTGCCGACTTTAAATTGGGATATGAGCCCGACCAGGATTTTGTGTATCAGTCTATCATCCCGGTTAGGACCGATATTTTTAGTTTTCTAATCCACCGCATATTTTCAAAGATCCATCCTTTTAGAAAAATTTACTTGGCGATTACTAAGGGAAAAAGGCGAAGACTTTCTAAAACAGAAATTCTAGGCCGTTTATTCTATAGCGGTTTTGATGTACTGAAAGTCAAAGAAGAAGGCTCGGCATTGTTTTACATTGCCCAAAAAATCAAATCCCCCGAAGAAAGGGAAAAGCCAACGATTGGTCCAGTTTTTACGATGAATCGGGTAGGTAAAAATGGCAAGAAAATTAAAGTATACAAGCTTCGGACTATGCATCCCTATGCCTCATACGTTCAAGAGTATGTTTTCCGGAATAACGATCTTAAAGAAGGAGGAAAATTTGATAATGACTTCAGAATAAGTCCGATTGGTAAATTCCTGCGAAAGTACTTTTTAGATGAATTGCCAATGATCATCAATATTTTCAAAGGAGAAATGAAGATTGTTGGAGTTCGCCCCTTGTCTGCGCACTATTTAAGTCTGTATTCCAAAGACTTACAAGAAAAAAGGCTTCAAACGAAACCCGGATTATTACCGCCTTTTTACGTTGACATGCCAAAGACATTGGAAGAAGTACAAGAATCTGAGCTCAAATACCTGAACCAATACGAGAAAAATCCGTTAAAAACAGACATACGCTATTTTCTAATGATAATTCGGAACATCATTTTCAGAAAAGCGCGTAGTAATTGAAATAAGCAACACCTTAAACGCTTATAAAACTTAATGAGAATACCACGTGTACCCTTGCACTCTGCTGCAAGAACTACATATTTAACCAAGCTCATGCTGTTCTGTGGCCTGATCATACTGGCTTGTGGCTGCAACAGAACTGAATACAATCTCTTGCATGACATCGAAGGAGACAACGAAAAAATCTTCATCAGAGATGGATACTTTGAACCACGTATAAAAACAGGACAACAACTTTGCATTTCAGTTTCAAGTCTCAGTAAAGAAGGAACAAAATATTTCAGAGGATCAACTGAAAGAGAAGGGGCGACCGGAATCGAGTGTTTGACTTACGATGTGAATAGAGAGGGCTTTATAGATATGCCTTTAATTGGTGATGTCAATGTTCTTAATCTCACTTTGATTCAATGTAAAGACACCATCCAGAATAGATTAGAGGAATTCCTTGAATATCCAATGGTAAAAGTCAGTTACGAAAACTTCGCCATTTCTGTGATGGGAGAAGTGAAAAGTCCTGGCCTATATACCGTTCCCAATGGCAACATAACAATTTTGGAGGCCCTTGCTCAAGCAGGGGGGCTAGCGCAATTTGGAAATCGCACAAATGTTCTCATAACTCGTGAACAAAATGGTACTATTCTCACTACAAGACTTGACTTGACATCAAAAGAAGCATTCACTTCTCCATTCTTCTATTTGAATTCTAGGGACATCATATATGTCGAATCGAATAAAGGAAGAGTACAAAATTCTAAAAATGCAACAGCTTGGGGGTCGGTCATTGTCGGTTTGGCAACAATGGCAGCTGTGGTAACTAGTTCGGCTATTAGGTAATGCGAGAACTTTATAAACATAGCGTAAAACGTGAAGAACAAAGTTCAGATTTCGATCTGAAGAAATTCCTCATGTCCTATGTAAAATACTGGTGGGCATTTGCCTTATGCGTGGCAATAGGACTGAGTGTAGCATATATCATGAATTTTTATGCAATCCCTTATTATACCGTTCAAAGCAAGTCTTTGATTGAAAGTGATGACGATCGTGTAATTTATTCGGAAAGTGCAGTTCCAGACTTGAACTTTATCAATCGCACAAAGACTGTAGATAACGAGGTAGAAATTTTTGTCTCACGAGACATGATTGACAAGACCTTGAAGCAACTAGATTTTAAAACAACTTACTATCAATATGGAAACTTCAAAGTAAAGGAGATGTACAATGACTGTCCTTTCAAGGTTTTCTATGACACCTTAAGAAACATTAACTACTATACAGAATATAAAATCACAATACTTGACGAAAAAAGGTTCCGATTGCAGTATTCTCCTGGAAAAAATCCTGCGATTAAACACGACAAAGTCCACCATTGGGGAGAATTTATTGGCGACAATGGGTTAAATATTCAAGTAAACAAGAATCCTCACGTTGAGGACTATTTCAATTACAACAATTTAGGAGAAGGAGAAAATGCCTTTTCATTCTACTTCAACTTTCATATAGATATGGTGAACAGCTATATGGGAAAAGTTAGAGCTGAAGAATCGAATAAGGAAACAGACATCATCGTCCTATCTATGGATGATGTCATACCCGAACGAGGCATTGTTTTCATGAACAAACTGCAAGAAGTTTACATAGAAGAAATTATCAAAGAAAAGAGGGAGATTGCCCAAAACATGCATGATTTTATCGAAGAGCGATTAAAAATCAACTGGGAAGAATTGCAGCGATTAGAAGGAGCAATAGCTAATTACAAGCGAAATAAAGGAGTCATAAACGTACAAGACCAAGCGAATTTTATTCTTGAAGGAATAAAGAAATTCGAATATGAACTGAGCGATGCAGAAACGCAGCTGACTACGGTTAAAAGTCTATTGACACAACTTTTTAGAGGAATTGGAAACGAAGTTTCAATTCCTAAAACTGTGCTTGGTGTCCACGATCCTTTATTGGATAATATCATTGTTGCATTGAATGCCAAGGAAACCGAACTCGCCAAAAAAAGGAACACAGTAAAGCCCAATAACCCGGTCATAATAGAATTAGAAGCTGAGATCGAAGATCTGCGTATTTCCCTTCATCAAAACTTAATCAGCCATGAAAAAAACTTGGAAATCGCTGTTCAAGATATTAAAGATCGTATCGAGCAATACAATCGTGACTTAGCTGCTTTAACCAATAATGATAAAGATCTTGTTACCCTCGGCAGGTTGCGTGACACCCATGAAGGCATTTATCTACATCTGTTGAAAAAAAGAGAAGAGGCCGCTATGGCTCTTGCCTCAAAAGTAGTAGAAACCAAGATTATTGAAAAGCCTTTTTTTACCACTCACTATTATAAACCGCAAAAGACCATTGTTCTGCTTTTAGGATTATTCATGGGAATTTTTATCCCGTTGCTGATAATAACCCTGAAGGACCTCATGAACGATAAAATTAGCGAATTGGATTTTGTCAGAAAAAATACGAGCATACCTGTTGTAGGTGTGATTTCTAAGAATAAGGGCAAAGAACAAATTGTCATTAATAAAGACATTAACTCCTCTATAGCCGAAGAATACCGTACCATGAATTTCAACCTTCAATACATGGGAAGCCCTAAGCGAATTTTGGTCACATCAGGTGTTTCAGGTGAAGGAAAGACATTTACTACACTCAACTTAGGAATCACAAGTGCAATCTTGGGAAATAAGACCTGTATTGTAGAGCTTGAATTGAGGAGACCAAAAATATCCAAAGGATTTGGTCGTGAAAATACGCTTGGTGTAACGAATTATTTGATAGGAAAGAAAACCTACTATGAAATCATTCAGCAAAGTGAAATCACTCCACGCTTGGATTATATTTCAGCGGGTCCGATTCCACCCAACCCTTCTGAATTATTGATAAAAGAGGAATTAGAGCAACTTTTAGAGTTTCTAGATCAAAAATACGACACGATAATATTGGATTCACCTCCGATTTCCATGGTTTCGGACGCTTACATTCTTGAGAAATTAGTAGACACTACAATCTTTGTTATTCGCAACAAATTCACCAAGAAAAACAAGATGGACTTTGTCAATCAACTTCATGAAAACAGAAGATTTGGGAATATGTGTATTGTCTATAATTGCGCGCAAGAAGGCGAAGCATATGGCGCCTATTATCTTCAAGACTCTGACCCCATTCTTAAAAACAGATTGATAAGAGCCTACCGAAAATTAAAGAAGAAATTCAAGGCAGCTTAGAAAGAAATGAAAGCAATTCTGGTAAATAAGTTGGCCAATAAAAGAAAGAAATTGCTCAAGAAAAATATTCTGATCAGTTTCTTGTTCAAAGGAGGATCAATAGGCATCAATTTTTTACTTGTACCTCTTTTAATCGCATTTCTTGACCAAGAAAAATACGGTATCTGGCTCTTATTAACTTCCATAACGACCTGGGCAAGTTTTTGCGACTTCGGCTTAGGCAATGGTTTGAAAAATAAATTGTCCGAAGCATTAGCAGAAGGAGATCATCACAAGGCAAAAGTCTATATCAGCACAACTTATGCATATGTCTTTGTAATTGTTTCCGTCATCATGCTCATCTATTTTGGTATAGAGCGATTCATTCCATGGACTGAAGTGGTCAATTCCAGTGCTATTGGACTGAATGACTTGCGCTTAATTGCTCTTGTAATCATTGGGTTTTTCTTTTTGAAATTCGGTTTGAATCAACTCTTCTTTGTGATAGCCGCAAAACAAACTACGGCAATCAATGATGTGTTAACCTTTTGCATCAACGCACTAAGTCTTTTGACTGTTTTTGTCTTAATGAATACGATGGAGAGTTCATTGCAAGCTTTAGCCATTTGTTTCAGTTGCATTCCAGTTGCAGTGCTCTTGATTGCATCAATTGTTCTTTACACAGGTCCATTCAAGAGCATACAACCTGGATTAAGATTTATTGAATTCAAACAAGGAAAAGCACTAATGAATTTAGGGCTACAATTCTTTATTATTCAAGTTGCCGGAATTGTAATTTTCTCTACAGATAATGTCATAATTGCAAATTTATTAGGCCCCGAAGAAGTCACCGTATACAATATTGCCTTCAAGTATTTTGGTATTATCACTTTAGGCTTCTCTGTTATTTGTGCTCCTTTCTGGCCTGCATATACAGAAGCTTTTCATCGAGGCGATTTTGAATGGATTAAAGGTATAACCAAAAAACTGGTCAGAATATGGCTTCTATTTTTTGCTGCGACTTTATTGATTTTGATCCTTACACCAATTCTCTATAAACTGTGGGTAGGTGATGAAATCCATGTTCCATTTTTCTTGTCTTTATCAATGGCAGCTTTTGTTTTACTGTCCTCTTGGGCAAGTATCTATACGACATTTGTAAATGGAGCTGGGAAAATAAGGCTGCAACTCATTTTTTCGATCATTGCCGGAATTTCGAATATACCTTTATCGATATTCTTCGTAAACCATTTAGGACTGGGAAGTTCTGGGGTCATCTTAGCGACATGTATATGCTTGTCATGTGGCCCGCTACTCTCCTTTGTTCAATACAAAAAAATTATCACTAAAACAGCCAAGGGAATTTGGAATAAGTAAGCACCTATGAATGTTAAAAGCCCCATCACCCACTCAAGCAATGTTATTTTGGAAAGAAAAATTCCAGCCTCTTTCATCAAAGAGGAATACATGAGTTCATATTCCATCGATGTCTCCGGAATTCTTCAAAACACCGATGAAGTTGGAGTCTACAGATGCCTAGATACTGACTTTCGTTTTTACGGTCCTTCAACTGCTGCAGGAGATGCAAAATTCTATGAAGAATTACAAAAATTTCCTTGGTATTACATGGACTGGAAATGGGAACATGAATGTGTAAAAGGTCTTTTGAAAAAAGGAGAAAGCGTTCTTGAAATAGGCTGTGCAGAAGGCACCTTTATTGAAAGAATTCAAAAAGAAAATATAAGCGGTGTAGGACTTGAATTAAATGTAGCAGCAGCAGAATCTGCTCAGAACAAGGGTCTAAACGTTTTAACTCAGAGCATTGAAGATCATGCGAAGGAAAAACCCAATCACTATGATGTCGTTTGTTCTTTCCAAGTTATGGAGCATATCGCAGATGTACAATCTGTTCTAACAGCATCAGTTCGAGCATTGAAAAAAGGAGGACGACTAATGATCAGTGTTCCGAACAACAGTTCGTTTATCAAGTACTCCCCAAACAGCATTATGAATATGCCTCCACATCACATGTGTCTTTGGGATGAAAAATCACTTTCAAATTTACAAAGCCAGTTTGAAATTACGCTCACCGACTTTCACTACGAGCCTTTGCAGAAATATCATTTCCCTGTAATCTGGTCAAATTGGTTATATAAAAAACTACCCTCTAAATTCATGGCGAAAGCTGTAAATAGAATTTCTAGGTATTTAGGTCTTTACAAGCTCGTTGGACTTCGAAAAAACAAAATTATCGGACACAGCATCATTGCTGTTTATACCAAAAACTAATGCGATTACTTTGGCTAGCACCTATCCCTTATTCGGGTGACAAAGAAGTTCACCCTGCTCCTTGGATTTCGACACTTGCAAGAAAATTGGTCGATGAAAAAGGATGTAAGATTACTATGCTTAATTATCATCCTCGTCTCGTTAAGGATGAAGAAACTATTGTAAAGGATGGAATTGAATACGTTTTCTTGAGAACACCGGTTCCCAAGATTGACTATTTAACAATTTACAGCAGACGAATTCGGATACTCCGCAAATACATTAAAAGTCGGATAGATGACTTTGATTTAATTCATGTTCATGGAAGTGAACATCAATATGAATCTTCCATTTCAAATATCCCTTTGCCTTCATTGGTGTCAATGCAAGGCATCATGACAGAATATGTCAAGAAGTTGCCCAACATGTTCACGTATACCTTTCTCTCTTGGTTTCTGGCAAGCAAATTCGAAAAGAGAAATGTGAGGAATATTAAAAATTTCATCTGTCGTACAATATTCGACACGGGATTTGTGAAAGAATATAATCCTCAGGCCAACTTATTTGAAAATTGGGAAATGATAAGAGAGCCCTTTTTCGAAAACAACTTTTCCATCGAAAAAAAGAATATACTCTTCATTGGAGGTTCAAATCCAATTAAAGGCATAAAAGAAATGCTGCAAGCTTTAGATCTCATATTAGATAAGATTAATCTAAAGCTACTGATTGTGGGCAAGACAGACCCCTCAGTGATCCATTCCATCATCGAAGAATATCAATTGGATAATATAAGAGCGGAAAACATAGAAGTACTCGGTTTTCAAGATCAGTATGGCGTTTGTGAGGCGTTCAGAAAATCATATTGTCTTGTACATCCATCCTATATCGACAATAGTCCAAACTCTGTTTGTGAAGCGCAAGTATCAGGCTTGCCTGTAATAGCAAGTAATGTTGGAGGAGTTTCATCGCTGATTGATCATGACGAAACCGGAATTCTTGTCGAACTCAGTCCATTGCAAATTGCATTTCAAATTATTCGATTGCTTATGCATGATGAGTTAAGAGATAAAATTAGCGAACAAAGCAGAATTGTAGCCAGAGAAAGACACAATGCCAATACCATATTAGAAAAAACCTGTGCGATTTATGAAAAAGTAATGAATGCAGCCTAATGCGATTAATACGAGTTATATACAAGTTTTTGAGAAGGTTCGCCCGTGAGGTGATCCTGTTTATGGATCGGACAAGAACCCTTTTCCTATTCAATGTCAACTATGTGAAATATCACGACAATTTTATTACCAATGGTGTTCCCGTTTTAGGAATTCATCATCAAGCTAAAATGACTGTGGGTATGCACTTTAGAATGAACAATGGAATATTGCACAATCAGATTGGACGAAATCAGCGCTGTATTTTCAAAGTAGAAAAGAACGGTGTGCTAGAAATTGGCGACAATGTAAATATGAGTTCAACTGCAATTGTATGTTGCGAGCACATTCGTATTGGCAATAATGTAAAAATTGGAGGAAACGTGGCAATTTACGATACGGATTTTCACTCCCTAGACGTGAGCGAAAGAACCAAAATAGATGAAGACCTCACCTTAAGAGTTAATCGCCCTGTAATCATTGAAGACAATGTATTCATTGGTGCGCATAGCACTATTCTAAAAGGAGTCACTATCGGAAAGAATGCAATCATCGGAGCAGGATCTATCGTAACCAAGGATGTTCCTCCAAATGAGATTTGGGGTGGTAATCCTGCAAAAATCATTCGAAGAGTCGCCTAACAGCCATGTTCAAAAACCCTAAATACGAATACTATCTGCATTTTGCGCTTTGCTTTTGGATTCTTCATATGAGTTCGGGAGCTTCAGTACTTTCCCTGTGGGATGCTTCATTGGCTATCTCAGCAATGATACCCGTACTGATTGTTTATTTGCGCAGGATTCCATTAGATCGTGCCTTTGTCTATTTCACTCTTATTTATGCGGGCATCTCATTGATTTACATGACCAAATTTGGATGGCTCAACTTTACAGCAACCATGCGGATTTTCTTAAAAATACTGTATGCGTATTGCACAATAAAAATAGTAGGAGTCGCCTTCTTGCACTTTTTTGCAGAAATCGTTTACAAATTAGCATTGATTAGCATTCCTCTTTATTTGATTCAACTGGTTGCTCCAGAAACGATGATGGCTTTAAATGGTTTCTTGGAACCCATTATTCCTCAGGTACCAAAAGGAGGATACGACTATGCCAACTCGATAATATTCACTGTAAATCCTTGGGGTTTAGATAGAAATTCTGGTTTCATGTGGGAACCTGGAGCCTTCGCAAGTATGACCAATGTTGCGCTCTTCTTTACAATGGTATTCTATGGATTTAGAATAAACAAACGCTTTATTGTCCTCTTTTTGGCAACCATTAGTTGCTTCTCGACTACAGGTTTCTTATTGCTATTTATCAATATGATTTTCCTGATGGTTAATACGAAACCCAAGTGGGTCTTGATTTTTTCTCCATTGCTCATAACAGGAATGGTACTCGTATCACAAATGGAATTTATAGCCGGTAAACTAAGCGACAGGGTAAATAACTCTGACCATGCTATAGAGTCTGCCGAGAACTACGAAGGCGAAGGGGAAGGCATAAGTGTTGGCCGAATCGGCAGCTTAATACTCGATTGGAACGATCTTCTCTATGAACCCTTATTCGGCTATGGGCTTCAAGAAACTGAACGAACCCAAGGAAAATACTCACAATTAGTGAGAGCCAATGGCTTTTCAGATTACATGGTGAAATTTGGTATGATTGGGGTCTTTTTCCTCTTCTACAATTTTAGTAGAAGCTTTCGGCTCTTGAAATCTATATATAAAGCCAGAGGGCTTTTTCTCGGTGTGCTCTTGATTATTACACTGTCGTTCTCCAATCCCTTATTGGTTTCTCCAGTCTTTTGGGGCTTTCAATTTCTTTGGCTAGCAATTGACAAAAAAGATATGCAGAAGTTCGCTTTGCATTATGACAAACAAATGAATATCGCATGAAAAAACTCTACTTTGTAATTCCCACTTTTAACCGGAAAGAATGCGTTCGCAATATCTTAACGGATATTCAAAATCAACAAGTAGAAGACGTTTCTATTTCAACCATATTGGTCATTGATGGATCAAATGATGGCACAAAAGAAATGGTAGAAAAAGATTTTCCAGCAGTTTTAACTGTGAATGGAAACGGATCTTGGTGGTATACAAAAAGTATGAACCAAGGCTTTGATTTAGCCTACAAAAAGAAAGCAGATTTAGTTTTAACGATGAACGATGATGTTCGTTTAAAACCGGATTATGTAAAGAGTATTTTCCAAGCTTGGAAAAAGGAAGAAAGGGATTCTGTTATGGGGTCTATTTCCGTCTCCATTGACAAACCTCATAAAATCACCTTTTCTGGAGTCAAGGCCATCAATTGGTGGAGATACAAACAAGTCAATTACATCACACCGTTTAAATCAGTAGACCCAGCTGAATTGAGCGGATCCAAACCATCTGCAGTTCTTCCCGGTCGTGGAATATTAATTCCGATGAAAATTTTGAAGGAACTGGATTATTTTGATGGTCAATTGGTCCAATATGGATCTGATGATGATTTTTGCCTCAGAGCAAGAAAAAAGGGCTATAAGGTAAACGTATCCTATGATGCGGTCGTATACAGTCATGTAGAGCTAACAGGAGCTGGAAACCCGGTAAATGGCGGCAGTATCTGGTCGCTCTTCAAATCGTTTAATAACCGTTATTCTTCTAGACATTTGAAAAAGACTGCCAAGATGATCGCAAGACACGGAAGTGCGCTTTTATTGCCTTTGACACTTGCCATTGTGATCTTGGGATCTTTAAAGGCGCATTTAAAATTTAAAGGATGAAAATTCTAGTAATAAGCCCCGCAAAAAACGAGGCGGCATATATACGCAGCACTATTCAATCAATGGTGAAGCAGACTAAGAGACCAGATAAATGGATTATTGTAGATGATGGTTCCACAGATGACATGGCGGAAATAGTAGAATCATATACTGCTCAATATCCCTGGATAAAATTAATCAGAAAGGAGACAAAAGAGGAATCGAGAACTGGAGGATCGAAAGTGGTGAGGGCATTTTATCATGGATATGAATTATATAAAGATGAAGACTTTGACATCATCGTAAAATTAGATGCCGATCTCACACTACCCTCGAATTACTTTGAGTTGGTTTCGAGTGAATTTGAACAAAATGGAGAAATTGGATTGTGCGGTGGTTATTGTGTCATAGAAAAAGATGGCGGCCTGATAAAGGAACATTCTCATGACTACCATGTTAGAGGAGCCCTCAAAGCCTATAGAAAAGCGTGTTGGGATGAAATTGGAGGATTTAAGGAGACTTGGAATTGGGACGGCATTGACGGCATGCACGCGATGTACAAAGGATGGAAAGTAAAGGTCCTTAATCTTGCGGTCATTCATCATCGACCTACATCCACTGCCTATGAACCAAAAGGGCATGCTTATAAATCAGGATTTGAAGCGTACCGGACAGGCAATGATTTTATGTTGGCTTTACTTCGGTCGATATTTAGGTTAAAAAGTAAACCATTCATATTGGGCTCTGCGTATTACATGAAAGGATTTCTTGCAGCAAAGCAAAGTCGTGCGCAAAAAGTCGTAGACAAAGGTCTGGCTCGCTTTATACGCAGGTTTACCTATAGAAGACTATTGAAACTCAACTTTTAAAGAGATGGAATACTGTACCAGATGTGTGATGGACTCTACAGATCCCTTGATGAGATTAGATCAAGAAGGGGTTTGTCAATATTGCAAGATTCACGATGAGATGGAGGCCAAATATCCTCTAGATGCTATTGGAAAAATAGAGTTTGACAAAATCATCGAACAAATCAAGAAAAGCGGTAAAGGAAAAAAGTACGACTGTATAATTGGAGTCAGCGGAGGCACAGACAGCACTTATCAGCTGCATTTAGCAAAGAAACTTGGTCTGCGCGTATTAGCGGTGCACTTTGATAATGGATGGAATTCAGACATTGCAGTTTCAAACATCAAAAAAGCTACCGATGCCCTTGAATACGACTTAATGACCTATGTGGTTGATTGGGAAGAATTCAAGGATCTTCAAATTGCATTCCTTAAAGCCAGCACGCCCGATTCAGAAATACCTACTGACTTGGCAATTCAAAGCACACTTTATCGCATTGCAGCCGAAGAAGGAATTAAATTTATTATGAATGGACATTCCTTCAGAACCGAGGGAAAAGTCCCAATAATGTGGAGTTATGGAGATGGAAAATACTTGAAGGCTGTTCATCGCATTTTTGGGAATAGGAAATTAAAAACATTTCCAAATTACACCATTTGGAATTTATTTTATTACACCTATGTGAAGCGTATTAAACAAGTGCGATTGCTTTACTATGTGCCTTATAATAAGCCTGAGATCAAGAAACTGATTACAGAAAAATATGGATGGGTAGATTATGGTGGCCATCATTACGAATCTGTATATACGCGATTTTATCAAGGCTATATTCTACCGCGCAAATTCGGAATTGACAAGCGAAAAAGAGAGTATTCAGCATTGGTACGTTCGGGTCAAATGACTCGCGATGAGGCTTTTGACAAGCTGAAAAATGAAGCACCTATGCCACCAGAATTAGCAGCTAGTGATAAAGAATATGTCATCAAAAAATTAGGCCTCACCACAGAAGAATTTGAGGACATCATGCGCTTGCCTGAAAAAACATTCCTAGACTATCCTAACTACTATTCGATCATTCGAAAATTTAGGAAACCTATACGATGGCTTTATCGTATGGTTTCCCCAACTACACCCCTATTGTTAACAGAAATGAATGTAAATAATGAGAGCTGAGGAAATTCAAGTGTGTACAACATGTGTCTTGGACACGACTGTCGAAGACATTTGGTTCGATGAACAAGGAGAATGCAAGTACTGCAAGATTCACAATGAATTAGAGAAAAAGCATCCTCTAGGAAAAGAAGGCCAAAAGAACTTAGAAGCCGTAGTCCAAAAGATTAAAGATGCAGGTAAAGGAAAAGACTACGATTGCATCGTTGGCGTTTCTGGAGGTAGAGACAGCACCTATACTCTATTGACAGCAATTAAACTTGGTTTAAGACCACTTGCTGTTCATTTTGACAATGGTTGGAATACAGATATCTCCGTTAGTAATATCAAAAATTCAATTTCAAAGTTCGATGTCACCCTCCACACAGTAGTAGCGGATTGGGAAGAGTTTAAAGATTTGCAAAGATCATTTTTACAAGCTTCTGTCCCAGATGCTGACATCCCCACGGATTTTGCGATTTATTCTGTTCTCTACAAGACTGCTGCTGAAGAAGGAATAAAATACATACTCAACGGACATTCATTTAGAACAGAAGGGACATCACCCATTTCATGGACGTATATGGACAGCAAATATTTCCGTGCTGTACACCGCATGTTCGGAAAGAAAAAGATAAAGAGTTTTCCGGTTATGAGTTTTTTCAATCTCCTGAATTATATTTTTTTCAAACGAATCAAAGAAGTTCGCTTAATGGAGTTCATTGATTACAATAAAAAAGCCGTAGACCAAATTCTGAAGGATGAAGTAAATTGGGAATATTACGGAGGTCATCATCACGAAAACACCTTCACTAAATTCTTTCAATCGTATTATTTACCAAAGAAGTTCAACATCGATAAGCGAAAGACAGAGCTTTCGGCTCTTGTTCGATCAGGGCAAATAACCCGTGACGAAGCGCTCAAAGAAATCAATGGAGCTCCCTATGAATATGAAGAGAAAGTGGTGAATTATACGGCTTCGAAATTAGATTTCAGCAACGAAGAGTTTGACAAAATAATGAAGGCTCCAAACAAATCACACAATGATTATCCGACTCTACTACCATTAATTCGACTTTTAAAACTCCCGATAAAAATAGCGGGGAAACTCAAACTAGTACCATCAATACTTTACTTAAAATACGCAAAGTAAAAATGAAACAAAACATTGTCATCATAGACTACGGAATGGGCAATTTACGCTCCGTAGAAAATAAATTCAGAGTACAGAATTGTCAAGCTCAAATCAGTGAAGATCCTGAGATTATTGCTAAAGCAGACAAACTCGTTTTACCTGGAGTTGGGCATTTCGCCAACGGAATGAAGAATCTCAAAGAAAAAGGGATTCTAGATGTGCTTCAACAAAAAGTAATCCTTGATAAAACTCCCATTTTGGGAATCTGTCTGGGCATGCAATTATTCACAAACGGCAGCGAAGAAGGTGATGTCGAAGGCTTGGGATGGATTGAGGCAAGCACAAAGAAGTTCGAATTCGATTTTAAAGAGTCATTTCTGAAAGTTCCTCATATGGGATGGAATTCATTGAGAATTAAAAAGGAACACGACTTGGTAGACAATGTCTGGGATGACGATCAATTCTATTTTGTGCACAGTTATTACGTAGAGTGCAATAAGGAAGAAGACATTCTAACCGAAACACAATACGGACAAGTCTTTACGTCCTCCATTCAAAAAGAAAATATCATCGGTGTTCAATTTCACCCTGAAAAGAGCCATGATGTTGGAGCAATCATGATCACCAATTTTGTAGAAAAATGTTCTGAGTCATTCAGAAAAATTAGCGAAGCAGCATAAGACTTCTTTATTTCATACTTGTTCTGTTTATTCTTTGAGCCAAAGAGCATTCTTAATCTCAAACAGTGCACCATTTCTCATTTCTAGAGAATATTTTCACCTCATTTTTCGTATTTTTACTGTACAGAAAATTGATGTATGAAAAAGCTGTTAACAGGATTTTTTGCCCTATTCGTATTCACCGTTTCCGGGCAGGTGACTATAGAACCTACATTCTTCGATCAAAGCACAGAAATCACCGTTGTCTATGATGCGACTCAGGGGACTGGTGAATTAGAGGGAATTACACCGGTATACATGCATGCCGGATTAATTGTGCAGGGTTCTTCAGGATGGCAATATGTTCAAGGAAACTGGGGGACTGCAGACAACAATGTCGTGATGACAGATCAAGGAAATAACATTCATACAAAGACGTATACCGTTGCAGATTTTCATAGTATTCCCGGTGGAGTTACGGTAGAAGAACTAGCTTTCGTTTTCAGAAATGCTGACGGTTCGCTAGAGGGCAAAACCGAAGATGGAAGTGATATTTTTGTACCGTTACCTGCAGGTGGTTTTGAAGTTTTGATTACCAATCCATCCACTTCCGCCTTGATTCTTGGAGAGAATGAAGATTTCAATATAAGTGCTGAATCATCCGAATTGTCAGACTTAGCTGTTTGGATAGACGGAAATCAAGTTGCTAACGAATCAAACACCACTTCCATCAGCTACGATGGAAATTCCTCTAGCCTGGGTATAGGACAATACACAGTTGAAGTGACCGCAAATAATGGTGCCGATTTAGTCAGTGACAGTTTTAACTTAATTATTCAAGGCGAACCAGAAATAAGCGAACCTCCAGTTGATGTAATTGACGGTATCAATTATATTGATGACAATACGGTTATATTGCAAATTCACGCACCCTTGAAAGATTTTATTTATGTCTTAGGTGACTTCAACGACTGGACCAATGATCTTTCTTTTTTTATGGACAAGCGAACAACAGATCCTGAACGTTGGTGGATTCAAATCGACAATCTCAGTCCGGGAGAGGAGTACCGTTTTCAATATGAAATCGATGGATCGATTCGTGTAGCCGATATTTACGCTGAAAAATTATTGGATCCTTGGAATGATCAGTGGATCAGCAATAGCATTTATCCAGACCTCATTGAATACCCGAATTCAGAGACCAGCAATATCGTCTCTGTGCTTGAAACGGCTCAGGAAGCTTATCCTTGGCAAATAACGAATTTTCAAAAACCTGATCAAGACAATTTAATCATTTACGAGTTGCTCATACGAGACTTCATAGAGGAACAAAGCTTTATGACTTTGATTGACACGCTCGATTATCTTGAGAATTTAGGAATAAATGCGATAGAACTCATGCCGATCAATGAATTTGAAGGAAATGATTCATGGGGCTATAATCCCATGTTCTATTTTGCTCCTGATAAATACTATGGTCCGGAGGAAAGCATGAAAGCATTTGTTGATGAATGTCACAGTCGTGGGATTGCGGTTATTCTCGATATGACCTTGAATCATTCCTTTGGTCTATCTCCAATGGTTCGCATGTATTTCGATGCTTCTGCTGGTCAGTGGGGAGAACCCTCGGCTGAGAATCCTTGGTTTAATCAGCAAGCCAAACACGATTTTAATGTAGGTTTTGACTTCAACCATGAAAGCCCCCATACCCGTGCATTCACTAAACGGGTTCTTCGCTATTGGGTAGAAGAATACAATATTGATGGTTACCGTATGGACTTGTCTAAGGGTTTCACTCAGAATAATACCTTGGGTAATGTTGGTGCATGGGGGCAATATGATCAGTCACGAGTTGATATTTGGAACGACTATGGAAATGATATTTGGTCCCTTGATCCTGAAGTATATATGATCTTAGAACACTTCGCAAATAACAGTGAAGAAACGGTCTTAGCGAACAGCGGCTTTATGTTTTGGGGAAATCTTAATCACGAATATTTGGAGTCGGCCATGGGTTACAGCGGTAATTTCAATTGGATAAGCCATCAAGCAAGAGGGTGGAACGATCCACATGTTGTGGGATATATGGAGAGCCATGATGAAGAGCGTATGATGTACAAAAACTCACTTTGGGGCAATGGATCAGGTTCTTATCAAGTAACCAACCTTTCAACAGGACTGGATCGGGTTGAACTTAGTGCCAATTTTTTCATTCCTATTCCAGGACCAAAAATGATCTGGCAATTCGGAGAATTGGGCTATGACTTTTCGATCAATACCTGCTCGGATGGAGTAACCATCGATCCCGATTGCCGAACGGCTAACAAACCCATAAAATGGGATTATTACCAAAATCCAGATCGAAAGAAAGTTTATAAAACCTTTGCCGCTTTGAATAAATTAAAGCTAGAAGAGCCTGCGTTCCGCACGACAGATTTCAACCTGGACGTAAACGGAACAGGAAAGAGAATACATCTAAATCACGCTAGTATGAACGTCACTATCATCGGAAATTTTGATGTAGTGCCTATCACAATGGTTCCTGGATTTCAACATACGGGTACCTGGTACGAATACTGGACAGGAGAAGAAATTGTAGAAAATGACCTGAATAATGGCTTTCTTTTGCAACCGGGCGAATACCGATTGTATACAGATGTCCAACTTGAATTGCCTGATTTGAATGTCAGCATTGAAGAGCTTAATGCACCTGTTAACAGTAGTATTTATCCGAATCCTGTAAATGGAAATTCGTTGATCTATATTGACCATGAGGGGGGATATTTAGAAGTGAATGTTCTCGATATTTCAGGTAAGAATGTGCGTAATGTTATCCAAGGAAGCTTTGGTAAACAATTGATCACAAGTTCGCTGGGCCTTGAGTCCTTGAGCGCAGGAATTTATTTAGTAAATGTTCTAAGCGAAGGAAAACTAGAGACGCATAAAATTATTGTAGATTAGGGACATGTCTCTAAAATATATCCTTAGTATTTCACTATGCATTTTCATTTCAGGTCTTTCAGGACAAGACATTGAGCGGGTTGAACCTCCATTCTGGTGGAGTGGAATGAAGAATGACAATGTTCAACTAATGGTTCATGGAGAGGGTGTTTCAAAATATGATATCAAATTGCGAAAAGGCCCGGCAAAGCTTCTTCAAGTGCACAAAGCCGAATCTCCAAATTATGTTTTTATCGACTTAAAATTAGAACAAACATCAGAGGAAGAAAAAATTCTATTTGATTTTTATTTAAATGGTAAAAAGAAGAAACCGCTTTCGTATACCATTAATCAAAAAATCGAAGCTTCATCGAATAAAATAGGGTTCAATTCTAGTGATGTAATTTATTTGTTGACTCCTGACCGTTTTCGAAATGGAGATCCCTCAAATGATGCGGTTGAAGGAATGCGTGAATTGCCCAATCGGTCAAATCCCGGAGGAAGACATGGAGGCGATTTGGAAGGAATACGTCAAAGCCTCGATTATATTTCCGACATGGGATTCACGGCAATTTGGCTGAATCCTGTATTGGAGAATGACATGGAAGTCTACAGTTATCATGGTTATTCTACGACCGATTACTACAAAGTAGATCCTCGTTTTGGAAGCAATGAAGAATACAGGAATTTGGTCAGCGAAGCAAAATCCAAAGGAATTAAGGTGATTATGGATCACATTGTCAACCATTGTGGATCCTTTCATTGGTGGATGGATGACCTTCCTTATAAAGATTGGATTAATTCGGATAATACCTACGTGCAAACAACACATAGGAGAGAAAGTATTCAAGATCCATACGCATCTGAATTTGATCAAAAAGCCCATAGTGACGGATGGTTTGACAAAACGATGCCAGACTTAAATCAGCGGAATCCCAAATTAGCACGTTATCTCATTCAAAATACCATTTGGTGGATCGAATATTTAGGGCTCTCTGGTATTCGGCAGGATACTTACCCCTACCCGGATAAAGAATTCATTTCTAAATGGTGTTATGAGATCATGAATGAATATCCAAACTTCAATATTGTTGGAGAAGAATGGTCTTACAATCCGGCTATAGTGGCTTATTGGCAAAAAGGTAAAAAAAATCATGACGGCTACACATCTCATTTACCTAGCGTCATGGATTTTCCAATGCAAAAAGCGCTGATTGATGCTATGCAAGAAGAAACGGGCGAATGGTCTGAAAAATTTGCGGACCTCTATAGAGCATTGGCCAATGACTTCCAATATCCCGATCCAAAAAATCTAGTCGTTTTTGCGGATAATCATGACATGTCACGTATTTATAAGCAGGTCAATCAAGATCTGAGTTCATGGCAAATGATCATGTCTTATCTCGCTGTTTCGAGGGGTATTCCGCAAATCTATTACGGAACAGAAATATTGATGGAAGATCCAGATGGCGATCATGGCAAGATCCGTGAAGACTACCCGGGAGGATGGGAAGGAGATCGCACAAATGCATTTCTTGAAGATGATACTGAGACCGGTTTAGGCGACTCTCAAATATTTGCACGTAATTATCTAAAGAGAATTCTGAATTGGAGAAAGGACAAGGATGTAATTCACCATGGAAAAACAAAACACTTTGCTCCTTTGTTTGCCGGAAGAACATATGCTCTTTTTCGCTATAACGATGAAGAAATTGTTATGCTGCTCATGAATAAATCAACTGATGATGCCGAATTGGATATTTCGAAATACCGCGAAGTCATAGGAAATGCATTATCCGCTTATGACATCGTGAATGAAGAAGAAATTTCTCTTGTAAAAGATCGTATAAAGATTAGAGGAAAGTCTGCCATGATCCTTGAACTAAGCAGATAATTAATGCATCACCCTACAGTGTCCATATGAACATTATGAAATAAAAAAGCCCCACCGAATTAACGATGGGGCGCAGAACAATCAATATTCTGTTTTATTGCTTAATCAGCTTAGCTGAAAAAGACTGATTTCCTACTCTGAATTGGTATATATAAATGCCTGATTCCAATTCTGACATATCAAAATCGACATTGTAATTTCCAGGTGCTTGTGTACTGTTCAAAACCGTAGTAATTTCTTGACCTACGAGATTGAAAAGCTGTATGCTCACCCTTGCATTAGCATCAAGCGTATAATTGAAACGCGTTTGGTTAATTGTTGGATTTGGAGCAACGCTAAAATCAGAGATGTCACTTATCTCTCCTAAACCTGTTGGCTCAGACCCATCACACTGCACACAATCGTCCCAACAAAATAATAGTGTTAAATCCGTTTGTGGTATTACAAGCGTACGATTGATATTTCCAGCTCCGTCATCTAAACCACAACCACCGTCTGCAATCAATGTTGTATCCGTCCCTTCATTTGTACCCCAATCACCATTGACGAATTTGTACAATTGCTCACTACCGATAGAACTTTGAGGATATTCCACGGTAATAGACCAAATACCATTTCCTTCATCCGTCATCGCGCTATTCGCATCAGTAGGCGTCCAATCGGCCATTGCATTACCTCCTGTCGTACCACCATATGTCGCAAAATTCCCACCTACACGAATGCCGTTTGCGTTGATGTCGTTGCCCATGGCATAGTTGGTGACATCTACTTTGTAAGTAACGTTAACTTGAGCAGATAAGCCAGCAACCAATAAAAAAGAAAAGATTGAAAAGTAGATTTTTCTCATATCAAATTATTTAAATTAATATTAACTTAGTGTCATTAAGACATACAAAAATAAAGTTAGTGATTTTTCCCTAATTCAAATGATCACTTATGATATTTTTATATCGCTAAATGTTAAAATCAAGACCTGATCAAAAATGAAATTTAACTGTAAATCAACCCTTCTTGTTATAGGGATGTTATTCTCAAGTATTCTTGCATTTGGACAAAATGCAAGTCTTTCTGGAGACATAAAAGATAATAATGGAGATCCAATTATTGGTGCCACGATCCGCTTAGATGGGACAAGCATTGGAACGTTTTCTGATGTATCCGGGAACTACTCTATTGAAAATATCGCACCTGGCACATATGATGTCATTTACTCTTTTGTTGGATTTTCAACAATAAAAGCAACGATGACCTTTAGTGCCGGTGAAAAGCTTACAAAAAGTCAAAGCATGTCAGCAGATGCCATGCTCCTTGATGAAGCAGTTGTTATTGGATACGGAACCACAAATTCAAAAGATCTGACCGGTTCAACTAAATTGATTCTTGAAAAAGACTTTCAAAGCGGAAACGTTACTACTCCAGAACAGCTGATTACGGGAAAAGTGTCTGGTGTGCAAATTACCAGTAATGATGGTGCACCTGGATCTGGATCTAGAATTAGAATTCGAGGAGGGACATCACTCAATGCCAGCAATGATCCTTTGATTGTCATTGACGAAGTTCCTGTCGATAACGAAGGAATTGATGGTGCAGCCAACGCCTTAAATATGATCAATCCAAATGATATTGAGAGTATGGTTGTGCTAAAGGATGCCTCTGCAACTGCCATTTACGGTTCGAGAGGAGCAAATGGGGTAATTTTAATTACGACCAAAAAAGGAGCTCAAGGAAAGAGCCCTATGCGCGTCAATTTACAACAGAATTTTTCCCTTTCAACGGTGACGAAAACAGCAGAAGTCATGAACGCTGCTGAATTGAGAGAAGCAATAATCCAGAATGGAGATTCTACTCAATTAAGTTTATTGGGAAATGCAGATACAGATTGGCAAAATGAAATTTATCGAAATGCTTTTATTAGTGAGAGCAATTTGAATATAACAGGAGGAATTGAGAACTTACCCTATCGCCTCTCAATCGGCTATAAGCATGAAGAGGGAATTTTAAGAAGACATCAACTGGATAGAACTTCGATAGGTTTGAACTTAAATCCGAAATTTCTAGATGACAAATTAGCCGTTAGCTTAAACACTAAGCTTTCGACTGCAGATAATTTCTTTGCAAACCAAGATGCGATTGGAGCTGCCGTTTCTTTTGACCCAACACAATCAGTGCTTTCTGGCAATGAAGAGTTCGGAGGATATTTTGAATGGTTAAATCCGGATGGAACTCCTTCAAATTTAGCTGGTGCAAATCCCGTGGGTCTTCTGGAACAAAAAGAAGATATTTCAGATGTACTCAGATTCATAGGAAATCTCAAGTTGGATTATGAATTGCCATTCTTCCCAGAAGTACATGCTGTTATGAATATTGGAGGTGATTTCTCGAAAAGTTCAGGAAGTGTAGTTATCGATACTGATGCTCGACAACAGTTCTTTAATGGAGGAGAGCGAAGTCAATACGAACAGACCAAAAGCAATCGCTTGCTTGAAACCTATTTTAATTATCAGGAATCTTTTGGAAACAACGATATAGATTTCACTGCCGGATATTCTTATCAAAGGTGGGAACGTGAGACTCCTGCATTTCCTTTGCTAAATTTTGACGGAGATACAGTGACCCCGGCTGGAATTCCTTTTCAAACTGAAAATGCATTGATCTCTTTATACGGGAGATTGAAATACACACTCAATGACAAATATTTACTGACGGCAACGCTGAGAAGAGATGGGTCAAGTAGGTTCAACCCAGATCAACGATGGGGTATGTTTCCATCTGCTGCATTTGCATGGAGAATATCTGAAGAAAACTTCTTAAAAGAATCCAAGGCTGTTTCTTATTTAAAATTAAGAGCCGGTTATGGAGTAACCGGTCAACAAGATATTGGAAATGACTATCCTTATCTGGCGAACTATACAGTAAGTACTTCAACAGCTCAATATCAATTTGGCAATACCTTTTATGAATTGTTGAGACCTGATGGTTTTGATTTCAATATCAAATGGGAGGAAACTACATCCACCAATATTGGACTCGACTTTGGATTTATGAAGAACAGATTATTCGGTTCTATTGACTATTACATCAAACAAACCGATGATCTTTTGACCATAATCGATGTTCCGGCCGGAGTTAATTTCACCAATGAAATCTTGACCAATGTCGGATCAATGGAAAACAAAGGTTTCGAATTTGAATTGAGTTATGTAGCCATTTCAGAAGCGAAAAAAGAATTGATTTTCGGAATGAATTTAACTTCCAATCGCAATGAAGTAACCAAGCTTTCTAGAGTCGTTGACCCCAGCCAAGTGGGAATTTTAACTGGAGGCATTGATGGAGGAATTGGCAACAATGTCCAAATTCATGCTGTAGGAAATCCTACAAACAGTTTCTATGTATATGAACAAATTTATGATGAAGCTGGAAATCCATTAGAAGGTCAATTTGTCGATCGCAATAATGACGGGATCGTAAATGAAATGGACCGCTATATTTTTGAGAAACCGGCTCCCGATTTCTTCTTAGGTTTCTTTACGAACTATCGACTTGACAGATGGACGGCTGGATTTGCATTAAGGGGCGAATTTGATCGTTTCGTTTACAATAACGTCAATTCAAATCGAGGATTTTTTGAATCTGTTCCGGCTCCTGGTCAAGGCTTTATTACCAATCTCAATAACAGCTTTAATGAAAGCGGCTTTATTACATCAAATCCAGAACAGTTCTTATCAGATTATTATTTGGAAAAAGCCAATTTTATTCGAATGGATTACTTCAATGTTGGATATGACTTTGGAAAAGTATTCAAAGAATCTGCACAATTTAACGCTGGCATTGTTATAAATAATGTATTCGTTCTTTCAGATTACAGTGGAATAGATCCAGAAGTGGCAGATGGAATTGACAAAAATATCTATCCGCGTCCACGTATTTATTCCTTGAATTTAAACTTCACTTTTTAAGCTTACGATCATGAAGAATTTAAAATATTTATCACTCGTTTTCGCAGGAATCTTTGTTTTTACTTCTTGCACGAAAGATTTGGATTTGGAACCTGAGTTTGGAATAAATTCGGCTTCGGTCTATAACGATCCCTCCAATTACATCAATGTATTGGCTAAAATTTATGCTGGATTGACCTTGAGTGGTCAAGAAGGCCCTGCAGGTCAGCCCGACATTGCCGATATAGATGAAGGGTTTTCTTCCTATATCAGAGTCTATTGGAACTTGCAGCAATTACCAACAGATGAAAGTATTTGTGGATGGAATGACACGGGTATTCCAGAACTGAATACCATGACATGGGGATCTAGTAATTCATTCACCAAGGCCATGTACTCAAGACTTTACTTTCAGATCGCAGTATGCAACGAATTTATTCGAGAATGCTCTGATGAGAATATGGATCGAAGAGGCTTTTCTCAAGCCGACAAAGATCAGATTACTGCTTTTCGCTCAGAAGCACGCTTTTTAAGAGCATTAAGCTGGTACCATGCGATTGACTTGTTTGGCTCTGTTCCTTTTACCACAGAAGCAGATGGCATAGGCTCTTTCCTACCTGAGCAAATTTCAAGAACTGACCTATTCGACTACGTAGAGACTGAATTATTGGAATTAGAAGATTTACTTGCAGCGCCAGGGACTAATGAATATGCACGTGCGGATAGAGCTGCGGCTTGGTTCCTTTTGGCCAAATTGTACCTCAATGCAGAAGTATATACGGGAAATGCACGTTATGCCAATTGTGCAACCTATTGCAATAAAATTTTGGGTGCAGGCTATTCCCTTCACGATAATTATCCTGGATTATTCTTGGCGGATAACCACTTGTCTCCAGAGATAATTTTCCCTATTGCTTGTGATGGTCTGCGCACTCAAGCTTGGGGTGGTATGACTTTCATGGTGCATGCGTTTATGGTTGGAGCGAACATGACAGGGGCTGAGTTCGGAGTCAATGGAGGATGGAATGGCTATCGTTCAACCAAAGCTTTTTCAGATAAATTTCTAGCCGATTCACTCGACAGCGATCGCTTTCAATTTTACATTGAAGGTCAAACACAAGAGATTAATAATATCGGTACAGCAAGCGAAGGTTGGCCTATGGGCAAATACAAGAACGTGGACAGCAATGGTAATCCTGGATCTGACGTCTCAGGAAATCACGTTGATACAGATTTTCCACTAATGCGCCTAGCCGAAGTTTATTTGATGTATGCTGAATGTGCAGTGAGAGGTGCAGGTGATATTGGAACGGCTTCAGGCTATATGCAAGAATTAAGAGATCGAGCAAATATAAGTTCTCCTCTTCCCTCATTAGATTTAGAATGGATTCTAGACGAGAGAGCCAGAGAATTGCAATGGGAAGCTAAAAGAAGAACCGACTTAATCCGATTCGGCCTATTCACTTCGAGCGATTACATATGGGAATTCAAAGGTGATGTTGAAGATGGTCAAGGAACATCTAATCACCTGAATTTGTATCCACTTTCAGCTGACGATCTAATCGCCAATCCCAATTTGCAACAAAATCCAGGATATTAAAGTAAAGGTCCAGCCTTGAGCTGGACCAATTTATTCTCATTCTGCAAAGATTTTTTGTGTGCAAACAAATGATCCTTCCTGAATCTGAAGGAAGTATATTCCTGCTTTCAAGTCTGAAATTTCAGTATAATTATCAGAAGCCTTGAGTTCGCCATATACTTGTTGTCCTTGAAGATTAAAAAGCTGAACCAAGCTGTTCTTAGAAATAGAATTCAAATCTATTTGTACTGCTCCAAGATCCGTATTTCGAATATTCAAATCGCAAGGAACTTTAACTGTGGGTTCTGATAAACCTGAAACAAGTTCCTGAAAATTAGCGTCAAATGCATCTTGCGCAAGGATATCACTTTCTTTTATCGCCTCTATAGAAAAAGGGTCGTCAGTATCTTCACTCTGCGCCCATATCAAGGCCGAATGGGAATAAATACTTTCGCCCGGTTCAAACGTAAAGGGCCCAGCAGTCTGAATGTATCTTCGATCTCCGGGTGCATTTCCAGCTTGACTCTCAGTCCAATCGAAGGCCATTTCGACTCCATCGGTACCAACATTATTCGGGTCGCTATCTCCAGGAAATACATACTTACACGGCTCGCTTCCTATTCCAGTTCCATCACCACCATAGGAAACCTGTTGACCATTTAGCCAAAAACCCCGCATTAAATTATAGGCATCTAAACCGGTGCTTGGATTACCCAAAAGAGGATTTGGGCTATTCTGAAAATAGGTGAAATGAGACATCGTCCAAAATTCTCCATCTTCATCAATTTCTCCATTTAAATTATTATCAATTCCATCACCTTCATCTGCCAACGGTCCGCGAAGAATATCTGTTCCTACAGCAGGAGGCATACTTCCATATCCATTAATACCACAATCTTCATCTTCTTCATCACCATTGTACGTAATTCCTAAAGCCTGTTGAACTTCACTTGCTATATAATCATCTTGATAACAGCCCAAATCACCATCTACCCATTGAGATAAATAGGTGTCGCCAAAAGTTTGTGTAGATCTATTCGTGAGCTTCTTTCGAAAGAAAATGGTATTCTCCAATCCAACAATGTCGGAATATGCATAAGCTACACATTCAATTTCTACGCCCATTGGATCTGAAGGAAGTTCTAAATGAATGTTGCCATAATCGTTATAAATCCACCAAAGTACTTTATCTCCAAATAAGTGAAAATCTAAATCCGGATCTCCCAGCTCTGTATGATAAAAAGCGGGATAGTCACCATCATTTGGATTGTAGATTTGATCGCTATTAACATCGATATAAGGAGCCAAGTCGGTCGTATAGGCAGGATCCAAATTCGACCCAGGCCAATTCAAAATATTATCGGGAATGGTATATCCATTTTCAAAAGGAGGATCACTGGCTGTATTCGTTCCGTTGATGGCATCAAATGCCAATCGGTCGAAATATTCTCTATGTAGTTCAACTTCTTCTCGTGTGACCTCCCAAATATTGTCAAAATCTGCACAGACTGAAGGGGCCAGATTTAATGAACCATCAAAAGGGAGTGGACCAGGCCAAAAAGAATCTCCGTTCTGTCTATACAACTGACCTGCAAATCTCAATTGTTGATCTGGTGTTATTCCGCCAATCCAGGTGCTCATTGCAAAAATGGAAAAGGTATTCGATCCTATTGGAACTTCATAACCTGCATTCAAAGAAGGCACATCAAAACCTGTGTTTCCTGAAGGACCAATATGTATTGCGACATTATTGACGTCTAAAACGGATGAAGCGCCAGGGCTCGCACAAGTTGATTGAGCATTCAAGAAATATGCTAAAAATGGAAATTAAAGCAGGTTAATTATTTTTGTCGGGAGCGTAACGGTTGTGTGTGCGATCGGAAGGT
>JBCCIF010000012.1:0-49971 GCA_039028335.1 Bacteroidota bacterium | reverse complement strand
TGTGACAATTACCGGATAGGTGCCCGGTTCCAATCCCGTTACAGAGTCGGGATCATTGGTTCCGACAATATGCGTCCAATCAATCGAAAATCCTGGAGACCCACCTGTAATATCAACAACAGCTGAAACCAGCGTGTCATAGCTACAAAAGTTTTCTCCGTAAACAACAGAATCTAATTCTAAAGGTTCCGGTTGAAAGAGTGTGTCTTCCAAGGTTACAAAACACTCATTCGTATCAAGTACTATAATGGTATATATTCCCGCACATAGATTCATTGGATCAATGATGTCACCATTGGCATCTCTATACTCAATTTCGTATCCGGGACTACCTCCTGAGATATTGGTTGTAAAAGATCCATCGCATAATCCAAAACAAGAAATATTATCCCCTGAAGGATATATAAATGGCATAACATCAGCGGTCAAAGGAACCGTGGGCTCATCTAAGCTAATTGTCTCTGTTACTGTGCAACCATTGACATCCACAACATTAATTTCGTATGTACCGGCCAATAGTCCTCCTATATCTTCCAAATCCGCTCCCTGAGGATAGTCCATCCCATTGAATGTCCAGAAAATTGTATCTAATGTAGCTCCTCCAGAAATGGTTCCAAAAATGGCTCCCGTTGAATCACCTACACATGAAATATTCGTTCCACCAGGATAAATTGGACTTTCAAGCATAACCGTTAAATCGCTCGGTGAAATCAGGGTATAGGTTTCAGTTATACTACAATTATTTGCGTCTGTAACAGTAACGGTATATGTTCCCGCACAAAGCATCGTCAAATCACAAGGATTGTCGTTCCCAGGAATATGAGCCCAGTCACAGGTATACATAGGTGTACCACCAGAAAGACTTAAAGAAATACTTCCATCACATTCAGTACCACAACTCACATTAAAACCATCGAATTCTGAAATTGTCTCATCGATGACAACTCCATCAGGTTCAGTTATATCATAACAATCATCAAAGGTGCAGCCATTTGCATCTGCAATAGACAAGCAATATGTCCCAGGTGCAAGACCAGAAGGATCCTCCTGTGTGCTGATCGTATCTCCACCCAAAATCCAATAAATATTAAATCCAGGTGTACCTCCAAGAATTGTCAAATCAAAGGAACCGTCATCCGCACCTGCGCAATTTGCATTATTTGGGGTCACCGAAGCGATTAATGGATCTGGTCCGTCTAAGTCAAATGAACCACTTGCTATACAGTCATTCAAATCTGTTACCGTAACGGAATAGGTTCCAACGCAGAGTGTATCTGGAGTAATAGGGCCATTAAAACCAAAATCCCACAAATATGAAATGAAGCCCATTGTTCCTCCTGAAGCATTTACTCCTATTTGTCCATCGCATTCACCAAAGCATGAAATACTGTCATTGACAAAAAAGTCCAATACAATTGGAGGAGGCTCACTTAATGTTATCGTGTCAGAATCTACACAATCGTTATCATCAAAGGTGTGAAGGATATAGGTTCCAGGTCCTAGACCTGTGAGATCGGCAGGATCGGAAGCAGGTGGCATGGCTGGAAGATGTTCCCAATCATAGGTGTATGCTCCTGTCCCACCTGTTGTCGTAGTTACTATTTCAGCATCCATATCACCGTTGCATTCAATATTGAATCCACCCTCAATAAGAGTTGGTTCTAAAGTAGTTTTAAGTACTTCCGGTTCTATAATGGTGTATTCAAAAGTCTCTTGACAACCACTCGAATCAACAACCGTTACATAGTAAATTCCATGCTCAAGTCCTGTTTGCAATGTCAAGCTATCCATGAGAAGCGTATCTCCCCAATACACAACTGGATCAACACCGCCTGTAATTGTCAAATCAATGATTCCATTGTCCTCACCGAAACATGTTATGTCAGAAATATCTGCATCTACAGTGAGTGGAAATGGCTCCGTTAATGGAATGCATGCTGTTGTCATGCAATTCATCTGATCCGTTATGGTCAGACAGTAATCTGAACCTGCTGGCAAATTCTCTATCTGCATGTCTGTTGTATTGATGGTCGCACCTGAAGGATCTGTCCAATCAATAAAATATTCAGGAGTACCACCGTCAACTGCAGCAGCTATGAAGCCTGTTTCTTCTCCATTACATCCGAGGATATTGAATCCACCAGGAAATTCTGCCGCAAATAAATCAACGGTCAACTCATTTGGAGTAGCTATTTCGATAGAATCAACTGCTAAACAGGCATTGTCATCACTCACAACAACATAGTACATCCCTTCTCCGACTCCCGTAAGTGGATTTCCAGTAGCTACGGGAGTTCCTGTAGTGTCATTCAAATACCACTCGAACATGAAGTTCCCAACGCCACCACCAACAGTTGCAGTAGCTCCGCCATCTGTTAGACCAGAGCAAGATACTGAGTCTGCCGCAAGGTCGATTTGCATCGCTGGTGGCTCCTCTAAAACGAAAAAGGCATTTTGTATACAAAAATTGTCATCGACTACGATCACTTCATATCCTACTGCATCTTCGCTTGCACATAATCCTGCTTGATCCTGAAATCCAGGCCCAACACCTTCAACTTCGTAATTTAAAACCTGTTCCTTCCATTCATAGGTATATTGACCAGGCCCCGATGTGGTTCCTCCAGTAACATCAATATCAATAAATCCATCACAAGAATTAGGGCAAGAAATTTCAAATCCATTGTAATTTGAAATAGCGATTGTATCGATCATTAAGTCGTCAGGAGCAGGCAAAGTTATCTCTCTATCAAACTCACATCCATTTCCGTCAGTAACCTGAACAACGTAAACACCACCTGGATAATCGTTCAAGTCTTCAGTCGTTTCCAATGGCAATCCGCTCGTATCTACCTCAGCAGGAGGGAAAGCAAATCCATACCACTCAAAAGTATATGATCCGGGACCGGTTCCACCCATTACAGTTAAGTCTATATCTCCTGTAAATGCGCCAAAACAGTCGGCATCATTCACCTCAAATTCGTAAGTCAACGGATCATTCTCTCCGACAACAACACATGTATCAAAAGAACAACCATTGGCATCTGTAATAAAAACACACCACTCGCCTGCACAAACTTCTGTGAGATCTTCCATTCCGTTGAAAGGACCTTGATCACATGCATCATCGCTTGCCCAAAGAACATTAAATGGTGCTGTTCCTCCTACGATAGTCATGTCAATAGCACCTGTGGTATCTCCTCCGCATACAATATTTGTTATGTCAAAAGTGGCAGTCAATTCAGGTGCCACGGCTGTAATTTCAATATCCAAACTAGCGGTGCATCCTAAAGAATCCGTCACAGTAGGTGTATATGTGCCAGGTGCGCACAATTCAACATTATTAATGGTTACTGCGCCATCAGGCCAAAGAAAATCGTAGGGAGGGGTTCCTCCGTCAACAAAGACTGTTGCAGATCCGCATTCTTCGCCAAGGCAAGTAATATTTTCCTGAGCCTCCAGTGTCATCACAAGTGCTTCAGGTTCAGTAATTACAACAGGGAAAAATTCTGTACAGCCGTTTAAATCAGTCACAGAAATTGTATGCTCACCCGCAGATAATCCCGTTAGGTTTTGCCCTGGATCCCAAATATAATCTCCAGGCCCATTAACTGTTCCCCCCGTTGCAATCAAGGAAACAGCGCCATCGGAAAACCCTGCGCAACTTACATTGGTTTGAGAAAGCACCTGAATTTGAATTGGATCGTCCGGCCCTTGTACGGAAAAAGTAATTGAGTCTGAACATAAATTTGCGTCTCTTACTGCAACTGAGTAATCTCCCGCAGCAATATTCTCAGCCGTTTCGTCTGTATCGATGAGTTGACCTGCGGAGTTGTACCAAAAGAAGCTATATGGAGCAATTCCCCCTGAGACATTGGCATTGGCAATACCCGTTTGGTCTCCAAAACATAAACTATTTGACTCATCTACTGTCAAAACAATTGGGTCAGGTTCTATGAGCGTAATTGAATCGGTAACACCGCAACCAGCTGAGTCCAAAGCCAAAACCGTATAGGTTCCAGCAGGCACTCCAGAAAGAACTTCACCTGTCGTCATAGCCGGATCATTCCATTGGTAGGTATAGGGCTGAATTCCTTCGCTTGCGATTGCAAATATTTGCCCATCGCTGCCAGCGTTGCAAGAGATATTAACACCACCCATATATTCAACTGGCGTTAAATGAATCTCAAGATCGCTATATGAATTTATTGTAAAACATGCAGTTGCGGTGCATCCATCTGCATCCTCAACATCTACGCAATATTCTCCTGCTATAAGACCTGTCAAATCTTCATTACCGCTAGAGAATCCACCTGGCCCTGACCATGAATAAATCAGCCCTCCACCTGAATCGATAACGGTAATATCTATCTCCCCGCTGTCATCACCTAAGCAAATGGAGTCCGTGACATTGGCCGTAATATCAATGGTATTAACCTCAATATCAAAAGGGACAGTAGTAATACATGTAGCGACTTTACCTGAGGCAAAAACAGTAACATCTTCTGTAACGACCGTCTCTACATTGGGCTGTGTGTCATTTGGAATGAAGTCTTGTGTTGATGGCCCCCAATCCCATTCAACAGCGTCACCTGTTGCTGATAGCTCCACAGTATCTCCTGCACATACCAGAGTTTCCCCGCTTACTTCAACAGTTAAGCTATCCCGAATAAAGAAACGGACCGAATCCAAAATCGTAGAAGCACAAGCCGGATTGCCAACATAAATATCTATGTATTCTTCACCTTCCGTTATAAAATCTTCAATTGGGTTGATGTCTACCGAAACTGAATTTTGTCCAGCAGGAATGGTAATGATATTGGGAACCAAAGGATCCGTATTCCCTATTGGGTCATAGTCAACCCCATTAGTCGCTGTTCCTTGCAAAAAGTAAGTCACATCAATATCACCAACAAAAGCATTGTCTCTTTCAAAAAGAACAGACCCTGGATTACACCCTTCTATCATAAAATCTACACCTCCAACAGTTGATGTACTGACTGCAATATTATTACTCACGATCTCTTCGATAAATACTCCGGAGTCCCATAATTGATCCGATGCATCGGCAATAATTAACTCCAAGTGATATTTCTCACAAGGCTGTAATCCACTCGCTAGCGCAAAGAGATTCCGTGTCCAACCATCGTATTGAATATCTGCTAGAGGATTAAGCGGATTCGCTTGAAAAAACTCTGGATTTGTTGCCGCGCATGGTGGATTCGTTGTAGGATTACCCCCATTTACTGTATTGATCGTAACCGGCTCCGTTGTCCCTGGAATTAATGCTATATTCTTTTTATCCCCCAGTCCAGGGTCACCAACTATTCCAGGACCTGAAATGAAAAACCCGAATACATCGTTAAAGTTTGTACAGGCATATTCGCTGTATTCTTCTGAAGCGAAGGTAAACTCAAAACGCAATGAATCCCCGTCAGGGATGATATCAAATTCAAACTTACATGCATCATCTGTTGCAAACTGAGACAGTATCTGCAAATCTGGGTCTCCGTCTCCCTGAGGAGGAAAGGAAGTTGATTTCGATTCTGTATTATTCGGCCCTATGGCATTGTCGATAAATCCCGTTGCTAAGATCACACCACTTTCAGGATCAAAATTTCCTATTCCATTCGCTTCGAAACTACCATAAGCCCCATCTGGACAGGTAATTTGAGGATCCAATATAGTAACTCCAGGCCCGTCAATTAAATCGGCTAACTCTTGTGCAGTCAGCGTATCAGACACAATTAATTGAGCATTATATGATCCTATAAATGCGAAACAAAAAAATACGAATGCGTATAAATTCTTCTTCATAATTAAATGATTCAAAAAAGTAAATCCACCGAATTAGAGAGACTATTCTTGCTCGATTAATTCTTGCTTTTTAGCACGACAATCGACATTAACATCGTTTTGAGAATAAGAAGACAATAATTTTGCATTCTCAATACCGAATCGATTTTTTAACAAGGTTCTAACAGAATGTGAAGCTCCTAACGCACCCAATTCACTCTTTGATTGAACTTGAAATACAACAAGTCCCAATTCTTGACATGTATTGATTACGCGCACTTCTTGGTCGCGAATGAAATGTCTGAAAATTTCGACATTTTGATCTTCGCTTAGATTCTCAATCTGAATAACAAAAGCCTCTTTCCCACCTGTTTCTTGAGCGCATAAAAAAGCACTCATACACAAGGCAAAAATAGAAAGAACCAGCCTTTGAATGGTGTTAGACATAGTGTTCATAATTAGTGTTACTGCTAAAGTAGCAATTAGATTTACCTGTTTCTGTTTCAAAGTTATAAAAATTTAATCGTTCTTGTCAATAGTCGAAGGCAAGGAAATTTTCATCCTTGTTTTTTTCCTATTCATGGAGACGTCATTTTAGTATGACGGTTGTTTTGTCATTTGATCATAAATGACAAAAAATTGGCTTTTAAATCACGAATTATGAAGAAAAATGATGAATTACAATTCCGGCCGCGACAGACACATTTAAAGACTGAATCTTACCAGGCATAGAAATTCTTGTTTGGAAATCACAGTCTTTCAGCAAGTTAGGATGTATTCCGTTTTCTTCAGAGCCCAAGACAATAGCCCTTGGGCCTTGAACTTTTAATGCTAAAAGATCGTCTTCGCCCTTCTCGGTACAGGCGATTAATTGGATTCCCGATTCCTTCAAAAATTGAACAGTTTCTTTGAGGCTATGGACCCTGCAGACTGGCAAATAGTTCAGCACACCGGCTGAGGTTTTTATTGCATCTTCATTGACATTGGCAGATCTTTTCAGTGGAATGATCAAGGCATGAACTCCCATAGCTTCTGCTGTGCGCGCAATAGCTCCAAAATTTCTAACATCCGTGACCTCATCAAGAATCACGAAAAAAGGAGATTCTCCTTTTTCATAGATCAAAGGAATGAGTTGCTCAAGAGGTTGGTATTCAATTGGAGACCCGAAACCTATTATCCCTTGATGATTCTTTCTACTGATTCTATTGAGTTTTTCTATAGGAACCCTGGATACTGGGATAGCAAGTTCTCTAGATTTTTTCGACACACTCTTTGCTTTCTCCTCGGCAATTCCCTTTTGAATAAAGATTTTTTCAAATGATTTCCCGTTTTCCAAAGCCTCCATCACGGCATGGTAGCCATAAACAAAGTTTGACTTTTTCTTCGGCCTTAATTTATGATTCTCCCTTCTCTCCATGCTCCAATAAAATGATACCAAACGGGTTTGTATTCTTCTTTTCTAATCATCCTGAAATCGTTGTCCGAAAATGGATTTCGAACACGAACAAATCTAAAATTTAATGAGCGAAATTTACCAACTTCACCATAATTCCATATTTCAGAATCAAGGGTTTTGGTAACTGTCTTAGGTTCTCCAAAAATAATAAATATTAACCCTCTATCTGTTTTCCATCCTTGTGTATGGCAGCTGAAATATTTATTCGCATTTTCAGCTCGTTGATAGTAGGTTCGAATCATTTTCTTGGCCCTTTCTTCGCTTCCGGCCTTGTCCAACCAAAATTCATCCAAGGCCAATTTTTTGTCTTCGGTTCCCAAAATTCGCTCGTACTCTTCTTTAGATGTAATGTATCGGATTGACTCTAGCATTTGACCATAGTCAGTTATTTTAGGATAGTTTGAGTCAAAATAGATCAAGGAGTGATCGCCCCCATTCACCTCATCTTTTATTCGAACAATATTCTCTTCTTGCAACCGCAAAAGATAAGTCGCATCTTCCCTTTTTTCAATCATCTGATTTTGTTCCGGTTCAAAATCGAACTTGCGAGGCCTCTTAAGTGAGAAAGGCGGAGATGGTAAATCGAAATCTGCCTTATAATACAGTGCCGAAAGCTCATTACTCTTTAGATATACAGAGGAAATATCGTAATAGAGGCCATTCTTCACATAGGTGTGAAGTAAAGGTAAACCATCTGAATTTCGCTTGACCAAGTAATTGCTCGAATTGCTTAATGTCGTATCAATTGGCACGATAAATTCTTCTGTAAAATCTCTTGCGAGATCTGTTGCTTTGATATGCAATATATTCTGATGCTCAAGTTTGAATGGCAAGTTCATTTTGCCCGAAATAATCCTTTTCAAGTCGCCAATTTTCCTGTCTTTTATCGTGGAATTGACACTATCCATTTTTGTTTGCAATCCGTACCCGCTATATCTGACAACATTTATTTTGAGCTCGGCTTCATAGTCATCCGTATCCAAATTCCGTTGATAAATAAGGTTCTCGCTTGATAATTGGAAATGAAGTTGGTAATTCTTGTTTCCGATATGATGAGGTTTATAGTCTATATTCAAAGGAAATATATCATCCGAGTAGAAATCATTAAAATCTCCTTGGTACAAATTCTTATAAGTTGTGCATGAAGCAAAAAGCAGCACAAATAGAATGAGATTAATAGTCAGTCCCTTCATCAAAAATTCCAGTGTTTGATTTATCTATTAACCTCTTATCGATTTGCTTTTGGGTTTTGACACCTAGCTTCTTCAACTGCTCGCTTTTAGTTATAAGGTTCCCCCTTCCCTCAACAAGTTTATTCATAGCACTCTCGTATGACTTCTTACTCGTATCCATTTGTTTTCCTAAGCGAAGCATATCTTCTGTAAAGTCGCTGAACTTATCTAGCATTCTACCCGCCTGGGTAGCAATTTCTATGGCATTCAAATTTTGATTTTCATGTTTCCAAATTGAAGCCACCGTTCTCAGGGTAGCCAATAAGGTAGAGGGGCTGACTAAAACAATTTTTCTATCCCAAGCATAACTCCACAAATTTTCTTCATTGGCAGCCAATCCTAATGAGCCTTCTATTGGCAGAAACATAAGAACAAAATCAGGAGTATTCAGGTTCGCTAAATTCTGATAATTCTTTTCGCTTAACCCTTTTATATGATTCTTAATACTTGCAATGTGTTCTTTAACAAAGCGTTCCTTACTTTCCTTTTCAGCTGCGGTATTCAGTTTTTCATATGCCAGAAGAGACACTTTTGAATCGATAATGATATGTTTTGCATCGGGAAGTTTAACAACTACATCGGGTCTTTTAGGTTTTCCATGTTCATCCTCCTCCGAATATTGAAAAGTATACTCCCTTCCCTTTTCTAAGCCAGAACTTTCAAGTACACTCTCCAAAATCATTTCCCCCCAATTGCCTTGAATCTTATTATCTCCTTTCAATGCCGAGGTCAAATTATTTGCTTCTTGACTAAGCTGCCTATTCAATTCAGTTAATTGCTTGACTTCTGCTTTTAAGTTAATCCGCTCTTTATTTTCTTCGCTGTAAATTTTTTCTACCCTGTTTTCAAAGGTCTTGATCTTCTCTTTCAGCGGATTCAATATTGCATCCAAAGACTTTTGACTGCTTTTATCAAATTTTTCAGATTTTTCATCGAAAATTTTGTGTGCTAAAAGTTGAAATTCTCTGTGCATGTCCTCCTGCGTCTTCTTTTTTCTTTCCTCCACTTCCTTCATTCGCTCCTCAATATCTTGCTGCTTTTGTCGCAATCGAGCATTCTCTTCACGGGCTGAAAAAAGTCGATCGTTTAAACTCTCCTTTTCTTGAACTAGGATATCTCGATTTTCCAATATTTCATGCTTTGAACGAGCAAGAAAATCCTTTTCCTTCTTCAATTCTACTAGCTCTGCTCCTTTTTTACCGAATTTAAAATAGACATAACTGAAAAGCCCTCCTAAGCAAATCCCCAATACAATCCCCAGTAATAAAACACTCATATCCATCGTAAGTTAAAGGTATAATTAAAGTCTACACCAAGGCAGCGCGGTTAAACAAATATTTAAAACAAGCTCTTGAAACCAAAATGGATTTTTCCCTGGTTCAATTGCAATGTATTTCCGTTTTGGGCTCCGAGAGCATAACTTATCGAAAATATACCAGCATTGGTATCAAAATTCGCGCCAGCACCAAATCCGTATGGCCAATCAATTGAATAAGAATCAAAAAGATCTGCCTCGGTCCAAGCGAAATTTGCAAAAAGAAAAATATTGGAATTTAAATCTGTGAGAATTCTGTACTCAATATTCTGAAAGAGGAAGGATGTCTTTCTTAGACTCATTTCATCAAAACCACGCAGGGAATTATTCCCACCAAATCTTAGCAATTCATTACTTGTCAGAAAAGGGTTGAGCTTTGAAGCGCCACTCAAATTCAAATGCAAAACTCCGTTCTTTCCAATCGAAAGATAATAACTCGCATCCAGAGCGAGATTAAAAATTTCAGAAGTCTCAGGCAAAGCGCTCAACAATGAGTCACCTTCGCTAGGCGCCTTGAATGTTCTGTTTCCGGCATCTACAGAAAAATTTACTCTGTACCCCTTGCGAGGGTTAAATGAGTAATCTAAATCCGTGAACTCTACGGTTAATCCATAAGAGTTGTAATCTGCTCCCCCTAAGTCAACGGCCTGTGTGGTATTTTCAAGTCTATCTGAATCGAAAGATGAAAAGTAAACTTTGAAATAATCTTGTGCACCAAAATTATAGATCAGGCCCAACCCAGATTTCACTTCAAGCAAAGAAGTATCTTGTCGAAAAATATCCAATGAACCCGACAAACCAAATGGGGTATTCACAAGAAAGGGAAGTTCCAAAGAAGCGTTCAAATCAAGCACTTCTGGACGTACCCTTTGCCAATTGAATTTGAAACGTTCCCCAAGTTTCAAGGTGTTCAATAAGGCCAAATCTAAATCCCCGGTTATTACGGTTTCGCCAGTGATTGGATTCGGTAAAAATCCGATTACACCATTGAAGCGATTTGCCGATTTTGGCTCGGCATATATATATGTATCGACCTTTGTTTTTTTAAAAACGAATTCGGGATTCTTGGTTGCTTTCAAATAGGGAATCTCCTTTATCTTGATCGCCATATTATCAACCAAGCGCTGATCATAAACCGTACCTTTTTTCACGCCAAGGAGATTCTGAATAAGGTTTTTATTGACCTTATCACTTCCAAGGATTATCAAACTGTCAAACACAAATCTCTCTTTTAAATCGAGTTTTAATGAGGCCGAGATGTTTGCATCATTGAAACGCACATTCTCCAATCTGACTTTCGCAAAAGGATATCCGGAATTCTCAGCTTTCTTTAAGACCGAAAGCAGTATCTTTTCTATGTCTCGAATTTCAATTTTTGAAGGTCTGTTCAACACACCAACACTCGCAGCAATTCCAGATGGATCATCTAAATTTATAGCTTCAAAAGAAAATGGCATACCTTTGTAAAAGATATATCGTGACTTGTTCTCAGTATTTATCAAACTGTCTAGCGATGCCGTTATATACTTTTTCAATCGCCAATCGCTTAGAACAGAATCTACCTTAGCATCAATTTCTATGGCAGAAGAGGACTTTTTGGAATAAAAAACCCGTCCTTTTTCATCAACAAATTCAACTCTTTCGAACCCTTGCCCTTTGAGTATAAAGAGGCAAAAGAAGCAGAGGAGGCTTAAACTGTATTTCAAAATTTTCAATTCGCTCAACAAAATCAATTTTGAAGACCAACACTAAATGTTTCTCTCACGCGTTTCATAATAACGATTGTTGACATAAATGCTATTATATTCGTAACCAATTTATTCGATAAATAGTATAAATGTTTAACTTCGTAGTAAGAAGAAACGATATGAAAAAGACATTTTCTGCACTGGCAATTTTGGTTTTCCTCATGGGAACATTAAGTTCTTGTTCTAAAAATAAATCTTGTGCTGCTTACAGCAAAGCAGATGTTGAACAAGCAAAAGAGATCAATAGTTAAACATACGTAAACTTTACCTCTTGCTTGATCTCCTGTGACAAACTCTTCGCAACAGGACAATTAAGCGCAATTTTTTCCAGAATTTCTTTCTCTTTAAGAGACCAATTCTCCCGAATTATAATTTCTATTTGAACGGTATGCACCCTTCTTGGGTTGTCCGCCATGATCTTTTGCATTGTACAATCTGCATTGGAAAATGAGATATTTCTTTTCCTCGCTGCAATTCCCATAACTGTTATCATGCAAGAAACTAAAGATGTAGCTAATAAATCTGTAGGACTAAAAGCTTCTCCCTTTCCATTGTTATCAATAGGCGCATCGGTGAGTATTTCATCACCAGACCTTAGGTGGGTAGCTTGGGTTCTTAAATTTCCGAGATATTTAATTGAAGAGGTATTCATAAAACAAAAGGTGCTTCAAATTCGTTCTAAATTAATAAATTTGGTCTGCGACAAATGAAGAAATTCTTTTTCATATATATGATGCTCTGTGCATACTCATTTCATGCACAGCAAACTATTTATGATGAGGCCACGGTTCTTTATAAAAAAGAACTGAGAGGAGGAATAGAAGTTCATGGTCATGGCATAGGTTTGTTTTTTACCAAAGGTTATTACAAATCTGTCGACAACGTCTTAGAGGTAAATGTGAGTCTCGTAAACATGAAAAGCCCGAATGAAGATCGAAGATTTAATTTTTGGGATGATCGAGCACGCTCCTATATATATGGCAAGATGAATCATTTTTATCTTTTAAGACCAAGTATTGGAAAACGTCAGCTGTTTGCCTATAAAGACAGAAAGTCTGGAGTTGAATTCTCTTACAGTTGGGCTATCGGACCGAGCTTCGGAATAACCAAGCCCTATTTTTTAGAAATCGCAGTACCGATTGATCAATCGAGAAGAATTTTAGTCAAAGAAAAATATGATCCTCAGGAGCATTTTCTAGGTAACATTTATGGCAGGGCTTCCTGGTTTAATGGTTTCAGTGAATTGAAAGGATATGTTGGAGCATATGGAAAACTTGGATTCAATATGGAGTTTTCACGTGAGCAAACGGCAATTCAAGGTATTGAAGCCGGAATTGCACTTGATGCATTCCCGGATGAAATACCTATCTTAGCAGACGAAACGTTTAGTGGAGTAGTGAATAAAAACAAAGGATTGTTTTTTAGTTTCTATGCCCGCTTATTCCTCGGAAAGAAATACAATTAGTAGTGTCTGTTGAAGTAAAAGAAAGGGTCAAAAAACCCGATTGGTTAAGGGTCAAACTTCCTACCGGAGAAAATTACAAAGCCGTAAGAAATATTGTTAGTGAGCATAAGTTGCATACGATATGCGAAAGTGGTCATTGCCCAAATATGGGGGAGTGTTGGGGAGCGGGAACTGCTACCTTCATGATTCTTGGAAATATCTGTACACGCTCTTGCGGTTTTTGCTCTGTTGCTACAGGTAAACCTTTAGAAGTAGACATCTACGAACCAGCCAGGGTCGCACAATCAGTGCATTTAATGGGTGTAAAGCATTGCGTTATTACTTCAGTTGATCGTGACGACTTATCTGACGGTGGTTCGAAGACCTGGGCACAAACGGTCAAGGCCATTAGAAGAAAGTCTCCTCATACCACGATGGAAACCTTAATCCCTGATTTCGGTGGAAAATGGGAAAATCTGCAGCGAATAATAGATGTAGCTCCGGAAATTGTTTCTCATAATCTTGAAACAGTCAGAAGATTAACAAAAGAAGTACGGATTCAAGCAAAATATGATCGTAGTCTTGAAGTCCTTTTCCGCTTGAAAAAAGCAAAAATGAGAACCAAATCTGGTCTTATGCTTGGTTTGGGTGAATCTTTTGAAGAAATTTTGGAAACCATGGATGACCTGAGAAGTGTTGGAACCGATATTCTCACATTAGGTCAGTATTTGCAGCCAACGGTCAAGCACTTGCCAGTTTCGGACTTTATTCAGCCAAAAGTTTTTGAGGAACTTAGAGATATCGGATTGAAAAAAGGCTTTAGATATGTCGAATCTGGACCTTTAGTGCGATCGTCTTATCATGCCGAAAAGCATTTATTCTAGCCCCTTAGACTTGTAATTCTAATTTTATTAACTCTTCACTATGAGTGAGGTGATCCATGATTTTGTTTGTACTTTTAGAGGAAACGGATATATTTGGAACCCTTGTAAAAAAAAGGGAAATTGATCAGAACTATTCGTTCGAAAGAATGTTGAAGAATTAGAACCAAAAGATATGAAATTGAAATCTCTATTATTTGTTATTCCAGTGGCTTTAGCTGGTATTCTATTCCTAAATCAAAGTCAGACAAATGATTCAAACTATACGCCTCGCGAAGATGTAACTCATGTTAATGAGAGCATTGAAGGTGCAATTGAATATTTCAACATGATTAATGCTGACCCAGAAACGGGAGAGATTAATCCTGAAGATGTTGCTAAGCTAAGAGCAGCAATGAAAAGATTGCCTGTAGAAAACAGCAGAGGACCTGAAGACATTAACTTTAGAGAGATGGGGCCTGATAACATTGCGGGTCGTGTAAGAGCGATAGAAACAGATCCGGATGAACCCGAAACACTTTTTGCCGGAGGTATTTCAGGTGGGCTATTCAAGTCTACTGATGGAGGAAATACCTGGGAGTTTTTACCTGGGCTATCTGATCACTTGATCGTTTCAGCGATTTGTATTCTCGGTAATGGGAACATCTACGTAGGAACAGGAAACTCGAATGAAGTGATTAATGGAGAGCAGGTGAGTGGATTCTTAGGAAACGGACTTTTCAAATCTACAGATGGAGGAAACAGTTTTTCTTTGGTTTCAGATTTCGAACCGAGTACTTTGAGTACAGGTGATGACTGGTCTTTTGTAAATAGATTAATAAGAAATCCAAACAATCCTAATAGCGTTTGGATTGCTTATGGAGGTGGATTTCGAGAATATATAGACGGAAATGATGATGTAGAAGATAGAGCGGATGGATTGCCTTCTGGTTCTGCTACAGCTACTGATGCCGATATTTCCAATGATGGGCAAACAATTGCCTGCGTGATTGCCGATAATGTATTCATCTCAAGAGATGGAGGACAGTCTTTTGAAGACAGAAGCGGAAGTAGTAATCCATTGCCAACTTCCGGAGTAGGAAGAGTAGAGTTTACGCTTTGTCCTACTAATCCAGATAATATGTATGCATTTATGTCTCAAAATTATTTGCATAGTGTTTGGGCATCTGAAGATGGTGGTGAGACATTCGATCAAATCGCATTCAATAGTAATCAGGGAACTTCTGCATTTTCTCCTTGTATAAGTGCAAACGGACAATGTTGGTACGATGCAGACATCACTGTTAACCCGAACAATTGCGATGAAGTAATACTTGGAGGAGTGCGATTGTACAAATGGGTTAAATCAAATACAGATCCGGTTTTTGGTCAATGGGATCAAGCCGCATTCCAAGGAACTTTTGCTACTGGAATGAATGTTCACTCTGACATTCACTATTTTCATTGGAATGCTGACGGTGTATTGTTCATTGGAACAGATGGTGGAGTTTATCGCACAGATGATGGAGGTGAGACCTTCTTCCCGATGAATAGAAACTTAAATGTTACTCAATTCTATGATATGGCGTTCGGGCCACAGGGCCAAGTTCTAGGTGGAACACAAGATAATAACTGTCTTTATATAGATTTCACTGGAAATACACTTCAAGAAGCACGAAGACTGACAGGAGGAGATGGTTTTGATGTGGCACATTCTCAGTTGAACGCGAATGTTTTGTTCACATCTAGCCAAAATTCTAATGTCATGCGTTCAAATGACGGAGGTAATAACAACTCTTCATTTGGCCCTTATGCAAATGGTCCTTTCTATACAGTTCAAGAATACTGGGAAACGGATAATGACCCGAATAATCCGAACGTAGTGAATTTTGTGAACTTTACTACGGACACTGTTTTCGCAGGAGAAACCCTAGAATATGCAAGCCAGAGTTTGAGTCTACCATTAAGCATAGAGGTTCAAAACACGATTTTCCCTGGTGATACAGTTCCACTTCCAGACAATGTTTCAACCTGGTATGCAACTTCTGCTGCTGGTTCGAGTCCTTTATCTATTTCGAGAAATGCTGCGAACTTTTCAACCACAGATTATGAATGGATGACCCCAATTAGTTCGATCAGCGGAACAATCTTATCAATGAAATTCTCTCCTGATGGAAACCATTTGTACGTAGGGACAACCTCTGGAAGGGTAACACGAATTTCAGGTTTGGCAAATGCCTACACTCCAGAAGAAGTGAGTTTTGCGTTTAGACCTAGCAATACTGATACAATAATTAATGTTGCAACGAACGATACGGTGTTTGGAAATCTAAATGACGTTGACTTTTCTGCAGCATCTTATGTAGATCTTGATGGAAATGAGATCGTATTCAAAGTGAATGTCACAGAGATCAAATCTACTAATTCAAGCGCAGTTACCGGTATAGCTGTTGACCCTAATAATCCAGAACGTGTAGCTTTAGCAATAGGAGGATATACAAATAGTGGTAATCACATTATGTTGAGCGAAAGCGGGCAATCAACGAGCTTTAACAATTCTTTCCAAAATGCATGGGATGCACCAAGTGGGATAAATGGATTAGATAGAATGCCTATTTATTCTGTTACGTTCGACATAAACACTCCGGGAAGAATATTAGCAGGTACAGAATTTGGAATTTTCGTAAGTGAAGATGATGGTGATAACTGGGAAGAGTGCAACAATGTTGGAGATGCTGATGGAATTGGAAGAGTGCCAGTATTTGAATTATTGCAACAAACGGTTCCAAATACATGGAACGAAGGACAATTTTATGCAGGAACACATGGTCGAGGATTCTGGGAATCTGGATCTTATTTAGTAGGGATAGAAGATGCAATTGACGGAGACATTCAATTGGTAAATGAATTAAATGTATATCCGAATCCTGTAAACGATATAGGAACGATTTCTTTCAACTTAGAAGAACGAAATGATGTTGAGCTAAATATTTACAATACAAATGGAAGTCTAGTACATTCTCAGAGCAGATTGAATATGAGTTCGGGACAAAGAAGAATGGAATTCAATGCAAGTGACTTCTCAAATGGTATTTATATCATTAATATTCGCGTTCAGGACCAAGTACAGTTTGCGAAATTTGTCAAGCTCTAAGCTGAAAAAGAAAATTAATTTAGAAATCCCCGTTCAATTTATTGGCGGGGATTTTTTATTGCCAATATTTTAAGTGCAATTCTTTGCCATCAAAAACGGCATAACTAAAGTGCTCCAGCCAATCCCCTAGATTGATGTACCTACTCTCTCCTATTTGCATGTCTATCGGTAGATGACGATGTCCAAAAACAAAATAGTCAAAATGCTCTTCTTTTAATTTATTCGAACAGAATTGAACAAGAAATTCTTTATCATCTCCCTGATAGGGCTTTTTAGCGTCTGGCTCAGAATATCGGCTTGAACGAGAGGAGATGTCTGCCAACCAAATTCCAAAATTCGGATGCAGTCTTGCAAAGAGCCATTGACAAAGCTTACTTCGAAAAATCTTTTTCAAAAGTTTGTAGCCTTTGTCTCCGGGTCCCAAACCATCTCCGTGATGCAAAAAGAAGCGTTTGCCCGCATACTCTCGTATCATTTCATGCGGAACCATCTTTACACCCAATTCTTCAGGCAAATAATCAAAGATCCACATGTCATGGTTGCCATAGTACCAGTAAATGGGAATTCCCGAATCACTTATCTCCGCAATTTTCCCTAGTAATCGGGTAAATCCTCTAGGAATAGCTCTTTTGTATTCAAACCAAAAGTCGAAGATATCCCCCATCAAATGAATTTCAGTCGCATCCTTTTTGACATGGTCCAACCATGAAATAAATTTCAGTTCTCTTTCTCGGCTCTTTTGTATACTTGGAATTCCCAAATGTAGATCTGAAGCAAAATAGATATGTATGTCTTCTTTCAATAAGGTATAAGTTCCCGTAATTCTCGGGGAGACATTTGTTTAAGATTCAGATTGAAACTAATGCTTTTTCCGATACCAAATTCGGATTGATCCATTTCCCCATCACCATCATTATCAAAAAGAAGAGGAAAATAGATGGTAAAGTAATCTCTTAGCAGGGTCCATTTCAATCCATATTCTTGATAAAACGCGGTTTCTTCAATAAACCTTCCCGACACACTCCGCACCTCGGGCACCCAGCCCCAACTCGAAAAGATTCCGATATTGACAGGAAGCGGAAGATCAATATCCAAATTACTCGATAACATCCAATCGCTTGATTGACCGATTATTGGCACCTTAAAAGCTCCTTGCCCCATAAATAATTGATTACTCCAAAGGCCAACAGAATCGGTTCGGGATAAAAGCACATCCTCGTACAAATAATCTTGTCCTCCAGATCTAAATGTATCGTCAACAAAATCTCTTATTTGAACATTGGAAGTCAATTGGCTATTCAAACCTGTAAGAAATAGTCGTTCTGAACTGCGTTGCACCTGACCGCTTAGTGAGGCCGCAAAAATTCGAAAATCAACTGCCCTATTCTCTTTGTAATATAATCTACTTAGATGATCAATTGAAATCCTTTGGTGATCTTCAGCAATTCTAAAGTTTAGTTTCGAACGATTCTGGAGTAAAGTATTTCTATCTTGATATGTGAAAAGCAAATCATGATAAGATCGTGCATTGCTTTGATCAAAACTGTATTCAAAAAACTCTCCATTATCTGCCACGCGAATTTCATCTATGTCATACGCATTCTCAATTTGGAAGAATTCATATTTAAAAGTATAGACATTGTTCTTTTTCAAGACTTTTGGACGAAATTCCATTTCAAAACCAGCTGTCCATTTTGAATATTTAAATTTCTCGGTTTCGCTGTTTTTGAAGGAAAAAGAACTCACTTTGCTGAATACTTCCGTGAATTTTAACGGTCCCCAATCCGTTCTCAAATTCGCATTGATTCGGCCATAACCAGTCAAATTATCTGAACGAAAAGCATAAAGTGGAGTAAAGTCAAATTCCCACTTCTTCTTCAAGGCTTCTATATTACTAATGTTCCCTCCTAGCATTAGTCCATCATTGCTGTTTCGACCCAATAATGGCAAAAAGACTCCTAACTTAGAATTTCTTCGCTCACGAAGAAAAGGCATGAAGCTCAAGCGAATGGTTTCCCAGTTCTTAAAAAGACGGCTCTCTTTCCATCGATCATTTTTGCGATTTGCTTGTAAAGCATCAAAAGAAGCATCAATTCTAATTTCATCAAAATCATCAGATTCAAAACGAAGAGTGTCTTTACCTTCAAAAGCCTCGGTCCATTTCGTTTCAATCAGTTCCCCCTTTTTGTATGTTGAGACGGGTATAGGGCTAGGATATCGTCCCATATTCCGAACGACTACATCCCTAGGTGAATCTTTAGATCGGCCACAAACTCTGTGATCAATGGGGCTTGTAAAATGCAGCATCTTCTCAAAAAACCACGAGACATCTTTGCTTGCATTTTGTTCAAATACGGCCCAAATGTCTTGCGGACCTGGATGTTTGAATTTCCATTCTTCAAAATACTTCTTCATGCAAAGATCAAATTCTTCCTGTCCGAGATAAGCCGCCAAATAATGCATAGCAAAGCTCGCCTTTTCATAAACGATTGTTCCGTAATTTGTAGAGCTGTACTCCTCGGAAGGAGCTTGAATCGCTTGTTCTGAATTTCGTGATTGACCCAGAAAATAGGCAAGATCAGACATCTTCTTATCTCCTAATGGAAGAGGAATGCCAAAATTGACTGTTATATTTTGGTCAGGATACTTTTCCTCGAAATAACGGTGCTCATAGTAGGAGTTTATGCCTTCATCCATCCAAGGAAATGCACGCTCATTTGAAGCCAAGATTCCATAGAACCAATTATGTCCAACCTCATGAACAATTACACGTTCTAAATCTGACTCATCTGCAGAATTTCCGATAATGGTAATATTTGGGTATTCCATTCCTCCTCCTGCTGAAATTGTTCCGTCAATAGCTGTGCAGTGCTTATAAGGATAATCTCCATTCCAGAGTGAATAATAGTAGACGCCATCTCTTAAAGCCTCAATGGCAATTTTGTCCCAAACTTCTCCATTTGCTCTGGTGAACATTGCCCAAACATCAACACTGTCTTTAGAGTATGGCAATTCGACTTTGTCATGATGAACATAAAATTGCTTATCCGCAAACCAAGCAAAATCATGCACTTGATCTTGAATATAATGTAAGGTCTTGGTCTCGGAAGAAGAGGGTGTATCTGGATTTTCAAACTCTGGGCCGAAATCGATCTCCATATCGTTGGCTGACCTTTGCTTTAAAAATTCAATTTCATCCTCATTCTGAAGATCTCCTGTAGCACCAACAATATAATTCGATGGCAGGGTGATTTTTACATCAAAAGAACCGAATTCCGAATAAAATTCTCCCTGATCTAAATAAGGCATGGCATGCCATCCTTCAGCATCAAATACAGCAGGCTTGGGATACCATTGCGTAATGTAATAGGCCTGTCCCGTATGTCCAAATCTACTGAATCGGCCATTTGGAATCTTCACCCTAAATGGAGTCTCTATAACCGAACTCTCCGAAGACAAAATAGGCTTTTTCAAAATCAGCTTAATAATATCAGGGTCTTGTGTCAATTCATATTCAATGTCAACACCGTCTTGTGAAAATGAAAGACTGTCTACAAAGCCACGGTCGTCTAGGTCAGAAAAATGAAAGTCAAAATCATTGCCCTTCAATTTCTGTTTGTTCAATGCTGTGCTGTTATCTTTATAGGCATTCGGCCATAAATGGACAAATATTTCGTTCAGCAGTTGGGGAGAATTATTGGTATACACAAAGCGCTCTTTGCCGTGCAAAAAATGCTTTTCATCATCCAATTCTACCTCTATCGTATAATCAACTCTTTGCTGGAAATACTCCTGCCCATTTAAGGCAAAAGCAAGGAATAATATTACTATGCAGTTTAGTCTTCGTTTAAGGGTGCTCATTGAATCAATGCCCAAATAATTCAGCAAGTTTTGCCTCCAATGCAGCACCTCTTAACTTGATGGACATAATGTTTCCTTCTTTATCCAATAGAACTGTATGTGGTATACTGCGCACACCATAGGCTCTGGCTGCAATAGAATTCCATTTCGCTAAATCACTAACATGTGTCCATGACAAACGATCTTGTGCAATAGCCTTTATCCAACGATCTTTATTGCTATCGAGAGATACTCCATAAACCTCAAAACCATCGTCTTTGTATTTTTCGTAAAGCTTTACCACATTTGGATTTTCTCGTCTGCAAGGGCCGCACCATGAAGCCCAAAAGTCAACCAAAACGTATTTGCCTCTAAATGAAGATAAGGGAACATTTACCCCCTCAGGATTTGGCAAATCTATTTCTGGCGCCTCATTTCCTAAACCACCCGCTTTAGCAGATTGTTCCTGTGCCTTCAACTCTTTCGCTTGTCTCTCAGAGTCTGCTATCTTCTTCTTGAGACTGAGGTAGGAATTACTCATGGGAATGACGTCCTTAAGGTTCTCCCTAATCTTCTTGTAGCGCTCTAGCTCTTGAATTGGGTGAAGGTTATTCGATACTGTAATACATGCAGGAGACTTAGGATGCTCATCAATAAAATTGATCAAATAATTATAATAAGGCTCCATCAATGCATTTTGATCTGCTATATATTTTTCTTTTTGTTCCTGAGTAGCATTCATTCCTAAAGACTTAAATGCTTTCTCGAGCTCTTTTCTTTCTTTTCGGAACTCATCATCTTTGCGAACTTGTTCTACCAATAACTCTGAATCGGGAGACCCCTGGACAGAATAGGTGCTTCTGAAATCATTCGCATCACCTTGAACAAGAACCTTTTGAGTACTGTCCATAATTAACAATACTGAACTCTCGTTTACTGTCAATTTATAGAAATCCAGAGGCATGTTTTTCACTTTAATCAAAAATGACCCATCTGTATTCACGGTAGCGGAGTCTACTTTACCCAACTTACCGTTATTCTGGAAAGTAATGGTCTCATTTCCTGTAGCGTTTTCGAGCTTTCCAGCAATTCCAGTCATTCCCGCTTCCTGAATGTTTCCGCAAGCTGCATAAGTGGTGAGTAAACAAGCAATTAGTACATTTTTCATAATTCAAAGGTAAAAAAGATATAAATCAATCAAATTATCCGTTCAAGCATTAAAATACTGCATTTCAGCGTTTTTCTACGTTTAATCTGTAAAACAGGTTTGTTAAAAGCTTGAGATTAAATCTCTCATTATTGCTGTCATTTTAGGCTCAGCTTCATTTGCTACAGCAATAACTTCTTCTACGCTTACTTCTTTGATCTTACCTTCAACGCCCAAATCTGTGATTATAGAAATGGCAAAACAGGGAATATTCATATGCCTTGCCACAATAACCTCAGGAACTGTAGACATGCCGACCGTATCAGCACCCCATTTTCTGAAAGCAAAGTATTCCGCAGGAGTCTCCAAAGTTGGTCCTGTTAAACCCAGATAAACGCCTTTTTGAACTTTATGTCCTAAATTGCTGGCAATTTCTTCGGCCTTGGCAATGAGTTCCTTTGAATAGGGTATACTCATATCAGGAAAACGAGGCCCCAACTCATTGAGGTTCGCTCCACGTAATGGATGTTCTGGGAAGAAATTTATATGATCAGATAAAATCATGAGATCTCCTACTTCGTAATCCGGATTTACTCCACCACTCGCATTCGACACGAATAAACTCTCGATACCTAGATTCTGCATGACACGCACAGGAAAGGTCACTTGTTTCATGTCATACCCTTCATAATAATGAAATCGCCCTTGCATAGCAACGATGGGCTTACCCCCTAGATTGCCTAAAATCAACTTTCCTGAATGACTTTCAACAGTCGAAACTGGGAAGTGAGGAATATTCTCATATGGAATAGCATCAACAATTTCGATTTCGCTCACCAAGCCACCGAGACCAGTGCCCAGAATTATGCCTACTTTTGGGCTGACACCGGATTGAGATCTAATGTAATCAGCAGCTTCTTTAATTTTCTCTAACATATGCTTTTATCAATGATTTGAATTCTTCTTCTTCCTGAAGAAATTTTACTTCGATGCCGATTGAATAAATCGGTAAATCGCTAATGATTTCGACCTTTTCATGCGTTCTTAATCTCTGCGCATCTTTTTCGGTCGTGAAAATAACAGAATCGTTTTGAAGGCCCTGATACTTTTTTCTGATTTTGAACAGATCGGATTCTGAATAATTATGATGATCCGAAAAATTCAAATGGTCAATATCTATATTTTGTGAATCTAAATGCGAATAGAGTGCGTTACTATTTGCAATACCTGTAACTAGCAAGGCTTGTTTTTGATTAGCCATGAATAATTTATCATTGTCAAAGACTGCTTTAGGCTCTTTGTACGCTATGGCAGTGAAAAAAACAGGCTTTTCAAATTCTTTTAATGCCTCTTTTATCCAAGCGGCCTTGACTGAGCTGAATTGATTTTCATTCATTTTCGTCATGACAATCACATCAACATCATGCGCCCTAGATTTTAAATCTCTCAAGTATCCTGATGGCACAAGCCAATCTTCATAGAAAGGACGAGCAATATCCGTCAATAAAATTTTGAATCCTCCTCGTAATTTTCGATGCTGTAAAGCATCGTCCAAAACAGCCAATTGAAGGTCGGCATATTTCTCCCTCAAGTTCTTAATTGCGTCAAATCGATTGCTATTCAAAAAAATAGGTGTCTGCGGAAATTTCCGCTTGATCTGTAAGGGTTCATCTCCTGAAATTAATGCGCTGTCTTCGACACAGACCTCTCTTAAGTCTCGATTCTTGCGTCCATAACCTCTGCTCACTACTCCAAGCTGAAACTCCTTGCTAAAAGAATGCAGGATATATTCTGTAAAAGGTGTCTTTCCGGTTCCACCCAAAGCCAAGTTTCCAATTCGGATTATGGGAAGCTCAGCTTCTCTGGATTTCAAGATTCCAAAATCGAACAAAGCATGCCGAATACTCAGGATCAAAGCAAAGATCATCGAAAAAGGAAATAGCAGAATTGCCCGAAAACGCATGGGGTGAATATAGCTGAAAATACAACTTTTTTAGACGGCTATTCCACAGAATGACATAGATTTGCGCTCCCAAAGCCAAAATTGCTGACATATTGGCAAAATTAAGCTTTGGCAAATAATTTGACAATCAAAGGCAAAAGGATAGGAAATGTCTGTAAATAAGGAAAACGAACAAGAAAAACAGTCCGAGACTGAAACGATTGAAAATGCTGACGCAAACAATGAGCAAATGAATGCAGGCAAGGATGAAGGCGATAATCAAGAAGAGGTAAAAAGCGATGAAAGCAATGAATGGGAGATGAAGTTCAATGAGATGAACGACAAATATCTTAGGTTGTATTCAGAGTTTGAAAATTTCAGGAAAAGAAATGCAAAAGAGCGAATTGATTTAATTGCTACAGCTAGCGGAGGTGTAATCAAGAATCTTTTGCCGGTGATAGACGATTTTGATCGCGCAATTAAGGCAAATGATGAATCGGAAGATACCGTAGCTTTGAAAGAAGGATTTTCACTTATCCGACAGAAAATGATGAACATTTTGACTCAAGAAGGACTTAAACCAATGGAATCGATAAATTCCGTATTCGATACGGACCTGCATGAGGCCATCACTCAAATTCCTGCTCCAAGTGACGATCTGAAAGGCAAAGTGGTTGATGTTGTAGAAAAGGGATATTATCTCAATGAAAAAGTTTTGCGTTTTGCAAAAGTGGTAATCGGACAATAATTCATGAGCAAAAGAGATTATTACGAAATTCTAGGTGTTTCCAAGGGGGCTAGCGATCAAGAGATCAAGAAGGCCTATAGGAAAATGGCCATTAAGTATCACCCGGATAAAAATCCGGACGATAAGGCTGCTGAAGATAAATTCAAAGAAGCTGCAGAAGCCTATGAAGTCTTAAGTGATCCCAATAAAAAAGCACGCTATGATCAGTTCGGCCATGCCGGCATGAAAGGAAGCGGTGCAGGATTTGGCGGGGGCATGAGTATGGACGACATCTTTTCTCAGTTCGGAGATATTTTCGGAGGTGGATTCGGTGGTGGATTTGGAGGATTTGGTGGTGGAACGCGCGGGAGAAGAAGAACCATGAAAGGTTCAAATCTTCGCATAAAAGTGGCCTTGACTTTAGAAGAAATTGCTCAAGGAGTTACCAAGAAGATAAAAGTTCAAAAATTTGTTCAGGCACCTGGAGTAAAATACGGCACCTGCCATACCTGCAATGGAACGGGTCAAGTTGTGAAAGTCACACAAACCATATTGGGTCAAATGCAGACCAGTTCAACCTGTCCTAATTGCCATGGCACTGGACAAATGGTTACGCATAAACCTCGGGGAGCCAATGAGCATGGATTGGAAAGGAAAGAAGAGGTGATGGAAATAGAAATCCCTGCAGGAGTTGAAGAAGGCATGCAGTTGAATATTTCAGGCAAAGGAAATGCTGCTCCTGCTGGAGGAATAAATGGCGATCTGTTGGTTGTCATTGAAGAAAAAGAACACGAGACATTTAAACGCAATGGTCAGAATTTACACTACGACCTTTATATTAATTTTGTAGATGCAGCTATTGGAGGAGATGCGGAAATTCCACTGATCGGAAGCAAGGCCAAAATTAAAATTGAACCTGGAACCCAAAGTGGGAAAATGGTTCGCTTAAGAGGAAAAGGACTTCCTGATGTTCATGGTCGTGGAAAAGGTGACTTGATTGCTAATATTTCTGTTTGGACACCAAAATCCCTTTCTAAAGAAGAGAGAGGCGTTTTAGAACAATTGAAAAACTCAGAAAACTTCATTCCTAACCCGGGCAAGAAAGAAAAAGGATTTTTCCAGCGCGTTGCAGAAATGTTTGGAGAATAAAAAACCCTGTTCAGTCAATGAACAGGGCTCTTCTAAAATACTTTATACGTTTTAATATTTTGCAATGGTCTTTGTTATTCTGCCCTTTTCGGTGAGAATAGATAACTGATAAAGACCTCTGTCGATATGAGATAAATTAACAGGGATGATATCTTGATCATTCTCTCCGCGATTCAATCTGTATTCCCAAATCAATTTTCCATCTGTACTGTATACTTCTAATTGAAGGATTTCATCTTTTATTTCCTTCTGAATATTGATGAGTTCATCAAAGGGGTTAGGATAAACGTTTATTTCATCTTGGGATATAGAATTCAAGGAAGGTATCGAACTCACAAAAGTAAAAGACAATTCATCCAACCATAAGACTGAGCTTGATTCCTCTCCTGGATATGCAGTAATTCTGAACATATCTGGTTCATCACTATTCCAATAATTAATTTCTTGCTCAAAACCGGTCCAATTGCTCTGTGCCGTCAAAGGCACCCAGGCATCACCAACCAAAACATCGTTACTGAAAAATTCAAAATAAACGATTGCAGTATCAACCCCATTTGGTTGATATTTAAAGTGACCGTATACGCTCTCAGGAGACTCTGAAATTACCTGCCCACCTTCAAAACCATTATCTGTAAACTCTCCATTGGTAAGATAGCTGTAAGCAGTTTCATCAATATCGGCATTGTAGACATTTTCCATACGCAAAGAGCTATTTCCTAAAAAAGCATCATCTGATTGCGTAACCATGTCCCACTCGACTAGAGCATTGCTCTGCCAACCGTCTGCACTATGTTCTTCTACCTCATCCCATACTTCAAAATCTCCATTCGGGACAAAATAAACATCATCATCCTGATATCTGAGTGATGCATAATCAACCATTATCCAAGAATCCTCAACACCAAAATCCTCCATGGCATTACTGCTCGCGAATGCTACCAAGACCTCATCCACCATAACGGGAGAAGGAAGATTTACAGCAACAGTTTGCCATTCACTTTGAACACCAACGGGTTTTGTCACGTTCATTCCGACAATGTTTCCTTGATTGAAGGCTACCATGAGTACCGTTGCCGAATCTCCAGGCTGAATATCCCACTTCATCGAGCACTTGAGGCCATCTACCATTCCCGAATAAGGAAAGCCCGATTCAGGACCGTCATCGCCAAATGAGCCATTCATTACAAATCCAAAATTGAGTTCTCCATCTACTTCAGTTGTTCCCATAAAGGCAGAAAATTCACCAACTGCAGCATCTGTTGCTTTTGATACATTGGCATCTGTGTCGCCAAATTCATAATTTGAACTGAACCATCCTTGCGGGTTTTCAAAAAGTACTTCTGAGGACCAATTTTCAAATCCTCCATTCTCGATTTCTTGTCCGAATGCCCCAGAAATCATAAAAAGGGCACAAAGTGTGTAAATAAGTTTTCTCATACGTTTAAGGTTTTTCCCCAAAGGGAATTTGCGAGTTATACGCAGAATTGCCGTGCTCAGTTTCGAGATTTAAGCGGAGATCTAAGGCTTAGGTTCCTTGTGGTTTTTCCATTAAAAAAACAATGTTCCCATTTATCCAAATGAAAATCAAAAGGACGCCTACAATTAATATATTCGTCTCAAGCAAATGTTATGTTAAAAGCTGAAGGTATTGTCAAACGCTATAGCGGTCATACCGCGCTGGATGGCGTTAGTATAAATGTAAAGCCTCAATCTGTTTTTGGTCTTTTGGGACCAAATGGAGCTGGTAAAACTTCATTGATTCGAATAATCAACCAAATAACGGGTCCAGATAATGGAGAGATCTTCATTGACGGAAAACCCTTGGCCCCCTATCATGTGGAAAGAATAGGCTATTTGCCAGAGGAAAGAGGACTCTACAAAAAAATGAAGGTGGGTGAGCAGGCCATCTACCTTGCTCAGCTTAAAGGAATGAGCAGCAGCGAAGCAAAGAAAAAGCTCAAGATGTGGTTTGACAAATTTGATATGCAAGACTGGTGGAATAAAAAGATAGAAGATCTTTCTAAGGGTATGGCTCAAAAAGTTCAATTCATCACTACTGTCTTGCATGAACCAAAAATTTTGATTTTGGATGAACCCTTTTCAGGATTCGATCCGGTTAACGCGAAATTGATTCGTGAGGAAATTTTACGCTTGAGAGATGAAGGGGCAACTATTATGCTTTCAACACATAATATGGGTTCAGTAGAAGAAATTTGCGATGATATCGCTTTGATCAACAAAGCAAAAGTTGTGCTCGAAGGATCCGTAAATGAGGTCAAAAACAAGTTCAAAAAGAACATTTATCGCATTCGATTTAAAGGTGAAATTCTTGGTTTTACAAATGCCCTTTGGACCAATTTTGAATTAGTCCATAAAGAGCAAGATAAGGAAGGCTTTAATGTGACCGATATAAAAATATTAAATGACTTGAGTTTGAACGATCTCCTAAAAACCATTCTACCTCATGCCGAAATCCAAAGTGTCGTTGAATTGATTCCTTCCATGAGCGAAATTTTCATTGAAGCCGTTGGAGAAGAAAATATAGAAGAGGAGGTTGCAGCATGAGTAAAGTTGGATTGATTATACGAAGAGAATATTTTACTCGTGTAAAGAAAAAGAGCTTCATCATCATGACGATTCTGGGCCCCTTGCTCTTTGTCGGAATTACCTTTTTAGCCGTTTTTCTTAGCCAACAAGAATCTGGAACTACTCAAGTATTGGTCTCAGATCCTGACAATCATTTCGCTGTTTTGGATTCTTCCTTCTTGAAGAATACAGAAAGTGTCAAATATCATCGAGAAGAAAGAAGTTTCAGCGAAAAAGAATTTAACGAGACACCATATGACTTGATGATTGAATTGCTAGATGCGGAAGACATAAGCAATAAAGACATACCGCTGGTCTACAAGGAAAGTGGTCCTAGCATGAATGTTTCGCGTAAAATTTCTAATGATCTGGAAAGGGCCTATCAAGACTTAATTATGCAGTCGAATGAGATGACGAAAGATGATATCGATCGCCTGATTGCAAAAGTAAATTTGGTTGAGAATAAGGTTTTTGAGGATGTTCAAGAAGTTCCGCGAATTGTAGGGGCTGTCGTTGGTTTCATTTTCTCTTTAATCATCTACATGTTCATCTTTATCTATGGCACGCAGATTATGCGTAGTGTCATGGAAGAAAAATCGACACGTATTGTCGAGGTCATAATTTCTTCGGTCAAGCCCTTCCAATTAATGATGGGGAAAATAATAGGCGTAGCCATGGTGGCTTTGACACAGGTAATTATTTGGATTGTATTTTACAATGTCTTGATGCTTATATTTTCTGCTTTCTTCCCTGATATTTATACAGGAGGCGGACAGATGGCCATGGCTCAAGATATGTTGGAGGAAGTAAATCCAAATCAGATGGCCGAAAAAATTTATCAAGTATTGGCTCAAATCAATTTCCCTTTTCTTATTGGTATGTTCCTCTTTTACTTTTTGGGTGGTTATCTATTATATGGAAGTCTGTTTGCAGCAATTGGCGGAGCAGTCGATCACGATACTGATTCGCAGCAATTCATGTTACCCATTACCATTCCCTTGGTTTTCGGTTTCATTTTGGCCGAGATGGCCATTAGCAATCCAGATGGACCTGCAGTTTGGTGGGCATCGATAATACCATTCACATCACCAATTGTTATGATGGTCAAGGTGGGTATGATGGGCATGGGCTTTATCCCAATAGAATGGGGAACAATCGCCCTTTCGATGTTTCTTTTGGTTGCTGGTTTTGTTTTTACTACCTGGATGGCGGGAAAAATTTATCGAACGGGAATATTGATGTACGGGAAAAAAGTGAATTACAAGGAAATTTGGAAATGGTTGACATACAAGGTCTGAGAGTTATGATGCGCAAACTGATTGTTCTATTTATGGGTTTTTTCTTAATAGCTTCCTTATATGGACAGGAGATCAATTCGGAAAAGTCTATTGTTCGCTTCAGCATAAAAAACATGGGTTTGAATACGGTTAAGGGAAGCTTAAAAAATATGACAGGAACAGCGAATTTTAACGCTTCTCAACCTGAAGAGTCCGTATTTGATGTTTGTATGTCTACTTCAACGATAGATACAGGAAATAAAAAACGGGATGAACATCTTAAGAATGCCGATTTCTTCAATGTCTTTAAATTTCCGGATATCTGTTTTACTTCTACAGAGGTCAAAAAAGCAGAAACGGGATTTATCGCTATTGGTGACCTGACCATGTGTGGCGTAACCAAGTCTGTTGAAATACCATTCCGTATGAGTAAGAACACCTTGGTTGGAGATTTAAGCTTGAAGCGATTCGACTTTGGCTTAGGACAAAGTACCGGATCATTTTTTGCAGGCAATGAAGTGAACGTCAGTATAGTATGTTCTTTTGAATAGCCAAAATTCTATTCTCTTTTCCTTCTTGGCCCCATTCTTGTTTTTAAATTCGCAAAGAAATTATCGCTATGGCAGATATCTTAATAATTGATGACGAAAAGAGTATTCGAACGACTTTAAAAGAGATACTTGAATACGAAAAATACAATGTCGATGAGGCAGAAGACGGGACTGTCGGATTGTCAAAAATGGACAAAAAAAAGTACGACATCGTCTTATGCGATATCAAAATGCCAAAGATGGACGGCATGGAGGTCTTGACTAAAATTCAAGAAAAAGGCATTGATTCTCCGGTGGTCATGATTTCTGGACATGGAAATGTTGAATCTGCAGTAGAGTCCCTGAAAAAAGGTGCCTTCGATTTCATTCAAAAACCACTGGACCTCAACCGGATTTTGGTCACCATTCGAAACGCAATGGATCAATCCGTATTGGTTGAAGAGACGAAGGTACTCAAGCGAAAAATTAACAAACAGCTTAGTGCAAATATTATTGGTGAATCGGATGCGATCATGAAAATCAAAGACATGATCGATAAGGTTGCTCCTTCAGATGCTCGTGTCTTAATTACAGGAGGAAATGGATCTGGAAAAGAACTGGTTGCGCGACAATTACATGAAAAAAGCGAACGCTGTAAAGCGCCTTTTGTAGAAGTTAATTGCGCGGCAATTCCGAGCGAATTAATTGAGAGCGAACTATTTGGCCATGAAAAAGGTGCATTTACCTCAGCAATTAAACAGCGTAAAGGCAAGTTCGAACAAGCTGATGGAGGAACGCTCTTCTTGGATGAAATTGGCGATATGAGTGCCTCTGCTCAGGCGAAAGTATTGAGAGCATTGCAAGAAAACAAAATCACTCGAGTAGGAGGCGACAAAGAGATCAAGGTAAATGTGCGGGTATTGGCCGCTACGAATAAAGACTTGAAAAAAGAGATTGCCGAAAATAATTTCCGAGAAGATCTCTATCACCGATTAGGTGTTATACTTATTCACGTTCCCGGCTTAAACGATCGAAAGGAGGATATCCCCTTGTTGGCCGATTTCTTTTTGGAAAAGATCGCTGAAGAATATGGACAGCCTCAAAAGTCCATTTCAAAAAAGGCCCTTTCCGAATTGCAAAAATTCGATTGGACTGGAAATATTCGTGAGCTCAGAAATGTTATCGAAAGGCTGGTGATTTTGGGAGGAGAAGAAATTTCGGATAAGGATGTAAAAAGTTATGTGGTTGCTTGAGGCTAGGATTCGAGGGATAATGAATCATAGGTGCTGTGCACACCAACTCGAATTGAGCAGTTCTACTCAAAAATGCCCTTTTATACTTATTATTTGCTAAATAAGCTTAACAATTCTTTCTGCGTGGTTATGCCTTTGTCAGCATTGTACCACTTTTGCAATTCGGTAGATAATTCTTCATAAGGCGGACGCGGCTCTGGCAAGGCCTTGTACTCCATCACTTTTTGCTGAGCAGGAGCTGGGCGTGGTCCCCAATGAAAAAGTTCATTCCAATTTTCATCGTGCACAACTAAAACAGGAATTGAAATTGAACCATTTGTTCTGTAGAGATCCATATAATCTAAATTGGAATCCCGTAAGACTATTTTGGCTTGAACATTGGAATTTTCTTCGGCCATTCTGATCATGATGGGCACCGTCTGAGAAGCATCTCCACACCACGATTCTGTGATAATTAACCAATGCTGCTTCCCTTCTATGGATTGTATGGCATTTACCAATTCGGGCAAAAGTTCCATTTTTTTATGGATACGTTTCATTCTAGAAAGCCCCAAGACGGAGTACTTGTAAAAGCTTGCATTGTCTTGAAATGAAGTCGCTTTTTCCTCTGTGTGCAGGCGCTCAATTAAAGCCAGATATTCTGGATAAGTCAGAGCATTTCCTAAGGCCGATTCTCTGCTATCAAGATTTTCCATTGCACAAAGAACGCTTTCGATTCCTTGACAGTATATTCAATTTCGATGTTCGATTGTATTTCTATAGAGCAGAATTAAGATTTGAAGAATAGGTATTTTGAATGAATATGAAAATCCCGTGATTTTTTAATTTAGTCAAAACCAAAACATGAGAACCACACTCCTCATTTGCCTTTTAGGCTCTTTGAGCAATGGAGCAGCTCAAGATTTTCAGCATTTCATCAATCCCAATTATGAATACTACTTTGAATATGAAGATGAACCAGGGGTATATCATACCTTTTCAATTGTGGATACATTGAATCAAAATGACACGCTTTTCCATTTTCCTCATAAAGTAGTAAAAGATGTTTTGAACTCTGGTTCAAATCCCTGTGATCAATGCGGGAATATAGCGGCAGTTGAAAATTTACATGGAGAACAATACGTTCGAGCAGATGGAATCTGGAAATTCAAAAATTTTGAGAATGCGGAAATCCACATGCAGTATGATATGAATGTTACTGATTCAACTTTAATGATGATTTCTAATGATACCAGTTATTTTTTCTACCGTTTGGATAATTCAAATGAGGCTGTTTTTGGAGAAATGGAGGCGATAGCGAATTATTCCGTCAAGGCCTTTTCGAATAATTCACGTGTAGATGTCGTCTTCGATTCTGTTGAATATAAATACTCTTCACAGCACGGCTTTCTCGATTTCTTCGACCTCTTTCTTTTTCCAGACACTATGAAAAATTATCATTTAATCGGTCATAGTTCATGGGAAGAAGGAATTAGACTAAAATCAAAAGCTGAATTAGTCAATTGGCAGGAAAATGACATTTACGTATTCAAACGCACCTACAATGACGCCACTTGGTACTATGAGCATATTGTAGAAGAAGTTCAAGAAGATGCCATTGGAAAAACCATCTATTCTAGCGTAACAGAAAAAGTGGAATACCCCTTCAACGAGCCGTTTTACGAGTACTACAACGATTCAATTCATTATTCTTTTTCTACATTTTTTCTTTCCTATCCGCTTGAGTTCAATTTTAATCACGATTCCTATTTTTCACCAACTCCTTCCTATTTTTTTCGCGACCCGTTTTTTGGAGAAAGTGAATTTAACGGGATCTCAAGAAGAGAATATAGCTGGATTTCAGGAATGCCATTTGCATGCCCAGATGACACGACTTGCTTCTCTTTTAAAAATGGTGAGCTCTATTATTCAGGAGAGACTTGGTTTGAAGAATTAGGACTTGTCTCCAGTTATTTTTACAATAGTGATGGAAATCCGAACAGCGATATAAGTCAAGGCATTAACCTCATTGCCTATAAAAAAGGAAGCGAAATTTATGGAGACCCTTATCAAATAACTGGGCTACAAGAAATACATAAAAATTCCCTTTTCACTTATCCCAATCCGACTCAAAACACAGTGCGATTCGAAATGAATTTGGACCACTATGAAGTTTTCGACCTTCAAGGAAAAAGCATGCATTCAGGAAGTGGTCTGGAAGCCGATTTAGGCCAACTCCGAGCAGGAATTTATCTCTTGAAAGCTTATATAAATAACTCCATAATCACTCAAAAAATCATAAAAAAGTAGTTAGTTGACTCTAAACCAGCTCATTGAATAAATTCACAGGTAAACGTAAAATCATATGTTCCTGCTATTTCCTTCCATTCTCCTCTGATTAATTTAGACCCATTCTAAATAACAAGAGATATGACGTACAAACTAACTTCTTTTTTTCTCCTATTTTTCTCATTGGGGTCAATGATGAATCTATCGGCTACTGAAACCTTACAATTTGATATCAATGCCGACTCTACAACCTATGCTTTATATAATCTAAGAACAGGTAAATTGATAGATAACAGCGATTCTGCAAGCACGAATTGGGATATCGGATTCAATTCTACCACGATCATATTCAACTCTGGCTCAAGCGGACCGGGGACTGCAGAAGCTCAGATTGTTGAAACGGCTTATGACCAGCTTATGACTGCTCCTGGGAGTGGTTACAATTCTGATGCTCCGAGCAATTTGGCTATTCCTACGGGAAGTGGAAACGGTTGGTACATTTATACTGGACCACCTGCGTTTCAAATTCGCCCTATTGAAGACCGCACAATTGTTGTAAAAACCAATTCAGGTACCTATGCAAAAGTGAAGATTTTAAGCTATTACGAAGGCAATCCTGCTTTACCCAACTTTTCGCCTCCTGCAGAAGCTTCTCGATATTATTCATTCAAATTTTTCCATCAAGATGACTTTTCAGATAATTTAGATGCATCCAATGAAATTCGCCTAGTTCAAGATCTGAATGCAAATGGTGGCTTAAATACGATCGCTGCCTATTTCAATTTTGGCTCATGCGTAAATGCTACTGCAGCTGATAGCGCTTCCAGTAATTGGGATTTTGGTTTTGGCACTTCAGGAGCTCCTGGAGCGCAATTCGGGACGACAACAATATGGACAAACAGCGGTACAAGCGGACCGGGATCTGCACAAGCACGCTTTGCAGATACTTTCTCTGAACCCATAGACGGATACAGACAAGATGATAGTCAAGCAGCAGGACTTGATCAATTTGCCATTCCTACCGGATCAGGAAACGGCTGGTACCTCTACACAGGATTTACAGGAATTCCTCCTTTCACGATTATTCCAAATCCCGATCGCAACATTTTTGTATTGGCCAATGATGGCAATTATTACCGTGTAGAAATTTTAAGTTATTACCGTGGAAACCCTGTATTAGGAACAGATACCCCTTCTGCCGAATCTCGTGTATTTACATTCAGGTATTTCAACACAGGAAATCTTGTTAGTTCAACTGCGGTCAATGCTTGTCCTACAGATGTGAATGGCAATGGACTAACAGAGATAAATGACTATCTCGAAGTACTAGGAGAAATTGGAAACGATTGCGATTAATTTAATAAAGGAATCATGAAAAAATTCTTAGTCGTTTTTCTCCTCGTAATAAGCGCTCAATTAGGTTTTAGTCAAAATGGTTTTGAAAACCTAATTGTTGAACACGTAAATGCAAATATTGCCCTAAACGGAGCAATTGCATATAGAGTCTACGTAGATATGGCTGAAGACTATCAACTTCAAGCTGTCTATGGAAATAATAATCACGATTTAATTATAGAAACGGATGAAACCTGGTACAACAATCAATTTGGTTCAGCCACTGGAGAAAATATTGGAGAGGCCCTGATTGATATATTCCCCAACTTGGCATTTGATTCTTACGTAACTGCCGGAGCTTCCTCTAATTTAACCCTAGTCGTGCAAACAGATGACGATGATGATGGCACACCGAATGGACGAATCGCGAGTTCTTTGCCAGATGCTTTAATTCCAAGCACGGATACTGGAGCGGATGTGGCAGATGAGATCTCCTCTTCATTTGGAGTGGGCTCAGCTACATCTGACAATATTCTCATTGGAGGTCCGATTGGAGGGGCTTGGGCAAGCACAGATAATAACACGGGCATAACTGCAAGTAATACTGTGCTCATTGGACAATTTACTACGGCAGGGAACCTCTATTTTGAACTGAATATTCAATTGAGAAACACGGTTACTGGCCAAGTTGAACGCTACGTTGCTCGAGATGCAACAGCTGGAGAAATTGAAGAAAGTTCTTTGATATATAATACACTTGCTTGTGAAGCATATAACTATGAAGATGCTCCTATCGAATTAAGCGTTGAGCAAAATTTAAATACGAATAAGACAACGCTTAAATGGAGACACTATAACGATGAAGCAAGTGGATGTATTATTCGAGGTGCTATTTCGGACGGTATAACCAATATTGGCGGCTTCGGCAACGTCCTTATTCAAGGAGCTTTAATTGATGGAGACAGTAACAACCAGGACAAATCTGCTAGTTTGTCTCCAGATGCACAATACAATCTTTTTAATCCTGCTACATTTCCTACCAGTACTACGAATAATTTAGTTCCTGGTGCACAGTATATGTGGCAGGTACGATGCGGTTGTATCATTGATGTAACGCTACCTCTTCCGGATCGGCTAGGTGCTTCTAATGTTCATCTTTCACCATATTCTGAATTTAATTTCTTTACCAATTTAGAAAATCCAGAAGGTGAATTGAATGAGCAAAATGAGTTCAAAAATTTCGGAGATGTATTCTCATTATATCCTAATCCTTTTGACGAATCTTTTATTCTGGAATCAACTTTAGAAGAAGGAATTACACAGATTGAAATTGTAAATGTGATTGGAGAAGTAGTGATGAGCAACTCTATGAATACAAATGACGGACTCAATAGAATTGAAATTGACGGATCAAATTTAGAAGCAGGGATCTACATTTTAACCGTGAAAACCCAAACCACCGCTTCCTCAACCAAAATAATAAAGAGGTAAGCCAAACTCCTATATACTTACTCAAGTGAAAAACTGACGGGCTTTTGGGCCCGTTGGTTTTTTTATTTAAAATGGTTTTCTAAATGATCGGGATCTACCTTTTGCGGCAAGGTGACTCTTAATTTTGGATCTTGTTCCATCGCTCTTTTGATTGCAAAAATTGCTTCATCATTTCTCGCCCAAGATCTTCTTGCAATCCCGTTATTCACATCCCAATGCAACATCATTTTCAATCTGCGTTCGCTTTCGCTAGATCCATCCAAAAGCATCCCGAAACCACCATTCATCACTTCTCCCCAACCTACACCACCGCCATTGTGAATAGAGACCCAAGTAGCTCCTCTAAAGCTGTCACCAATGACATTTTGAATCGCCATATCGGCCGTGAACTGAGAACCGTCATATATATTCGATGTCTCTCGGAAGGGTGAGTCCGTTCCAGAAACATCGTGATGATCTCTTCCTAGGACAACAGGTCCAATCTCATTATTTGCAATCGCATCATTGAATGCCTTTGCAATTTCAATTCTTCCCTGTGCATCGGCATAAAGAATACGCGCTTGAGAACCGACAACCATTTTATTCTTTCCTGCTTCCTTAATCCATTGAATATTGTCAGCCATTTGTTGCGCAATTTCATCGGGCGAATTGGCCATCATTTTTTCTAAAACCTCACAGGCAATATCATCGGTTTTTTGAAGATCTTCTGGTTTACCTGAACAACAAACCCATCTAAATGGCCCGAATCCGTAATCAAAACACATGGGTCCCATAATATCCTGCACATAAGAAGGATATTTAAAATTTATTCCTCCTTCATCCATGATGTCCCCTCCTGCTCGACTCGCCTCTAATAAAAAGGCATTACCATAGTCAAAGAAATAGGTTCCTCTCTCAGTATGTTTGTTTACAATCGCTGCATGCGCTCTTAAAGTTTCTTGGATGCGCCCTTTAAATTTTTCGGGCTGCTCTCGCATTAGCTCATTGGCCTCTTCAAAAGTCATTCCTTGAGGATAGTAACCCCCGGCCCATGGATTGTGCAATGAAGTCTGATCTGAACCGATATCGACATAGACTTCCGATTCATACAGTTTTTGCCATAAATCCACGACATTTCCAACATAGGCGATTGAAAGGGTTTCTTCATTTGCCTTAGCCTCTTTTACACGCGTAACTATTTCATCAAGGTCGCTCATTAAAAGGTCAACCCATCCTTGTTCATGCCTCTTTTCAGCTGCCTTGGGATTGACTTCTGCGGTAATAGAAATCACGCCTGCAATATTGCCCGCTTTGGGTTGTGCACCACTCATTCCTCCCAATCCCGCTGTAACGAATAACTTTCCCTTGAGGCTTTCGCCTTTCGGAGTAATTTTTCGCAATGCATTTAAAACGGTAATGGTCGTCCCATGGACAATACCTTGTGGACCGATATACATATAGGATCCTGCTGTCATTTGCCCGTACTGCGTCACGCCAAGGGCATTGAATTTTTCCCAATCATCTGGTTTAGAGTAATTCGGAATCATCATCCCATTGGTCACGACAACTCTTGGTGCGTCTTTGTGCGAAGGAAAAAGTCCAAGAGGATGTCCAGAATACATGACCAATGTTTGGTCTTCTTCCATCTCAGAAAGGTATTTCATCACCAGTCGATATTGCGCCCAATTTTGGAAAACCGCCCCATTACCTCCATACGTTATGAGTTCATGTGGGTGCTGAGCAACAGCATAGTCCAGATTATTCTGAATCATAAGCATAATGGCTGCCGCTTGCTGGCACTTGGCTGGATAGTGATCGATAGGTCGCGCATACATTTTATATGTGGGACGATAGCGATACATATATATACGACCAAAATCCTTCAACTCATTGGCAAATTCCTTGGAGAGAAGGCTATGTTGCTCTTTAGGAAAATAGCGCAAAGCATTGGCCAAAGCCAACTTCTTTTCATCCATTGTGAGAATGTCCTTTCTTTTGGGCGCATGATTAACATCATGATCATATTCTCTCGATGGTGGGATTTGAGCTGGAATACCCTCCGCAATTGCCTCTCGAAAAGCCGTGCTATTTTCTGCTGTTACTAAACTCATTTCTTTGGTTTTGCAAATCCATATGGACAGTGACGACATCCCGATTCACAGCAATAGCCTCTGCGTAATAAGTACTGCTCTGTAAAAACGATGTATCCTTCTTCACTCATATAATAATCTCCAGGGAGGTACTTATTCTCTCGAGAAAACATGGACATATCTCCATCATCACTCATCCTTAAATTTTGAATAAATTCGTTCCCGAAAATAGAGATATGTTTTCAGATCCAGTCGACATTCCCATTGAAAAAATTCATCATCCAATTGCATTGGAAAAAGGAATCTCGGTTTATGTAAAAAGAGATGATCTCATCCACCCTGAAATTTCAGGAAATAAATGGCGTAAACTCAAGTACAATTTACTCAAAGCGCAATCCTTGAACAAGGAGCTCATCATCACAATGGGAGGAGCATTTTCAAATCATATTGCTGCGACAGCAGCGCTTGGCAAAGCGCGTGGAATACGAACGAAGGGAATAATTCGCGGTGAGGAAAAAAAGGAACTCAATCAGACCTTGAAGCGCGCACAAGAAAATGGAATGGAATTGGAATTTATTTCGCGACAATTGTACGATGAGCGGAACGAAGAATGGTTCAAACAAGAGGTTCTAGAAAGACATCGTAAGGCCTATTTTATTCCAGAAGGAGGTGCTAATTTTCTAGGCATGCAAGGTTGTACTGAAATTCTGCACGAAGTAAATATCGACTATGAATTCGTTTGTATTTGCGCGGGAACAGGGACAACAGCAAGTGGTTTAGCGTGGTCATTACCTGAAGGCAAAAAGCTTCTGGTTTTCCCAGCTCTTAAGGGTGGAGATTTTTTAAAAGATGAAATGAAAGAACAACTTTATTGGGCCCTGCTCGATGAAGATGCTGTTGAACACAACATGAAAAAAGTCTCTTTTCACTCGGATTATCACTTTGGAGGATATGCAAAAATCAATCAAGAGCTCATTAATTTCATGCGCGATTTTCACGACATCACTACGATCAAACTGGATCCAATCTATACAGCCAAAATGTTCTTTGGAATTTTTGATCTTATTCAAAATGGGCATTTCAAAAAAGGCCAAAACATCCTATTGATTCACAGTGGTGGCCTCCAGGGAATAAGCGGAATTGAAAGCAAAATAGGTCAAAAAATATACAGCTAATCACCTTTTTATCAGCAACTTACAAAATTGGTTTGAAAATTGTTTTTATTTAATCGAATCCGATCGATTGCCTTGTGTATTTTCGATCCGCAAATTTGATACTATGAGAACACTGGTAATGATTCTTTTATGTCTTCCTTTACTTTCTTTTCAATGTAAAAAGAAACAGGATCTTGTGGCAAGTGAAGAAAATACTGAAATGAGCGCAATGGAAAAAGACATACCAAAAGTGAATATCGTTCGCAGCATGCCTGCGCAAAGCGATCACTTTACGGTCAATCGTTTAGCCATCAAAGAAAAAATTCTTCAAATCGAATTGCAATATGCACATGGAGGAAAAGATGATCACACATTCGATCTCTATACCAATCAAATGATGATGAAAAGTATGCCTCCTAAGATGAACTTATTCTTACAACATAATGCCAATGGCGATATGGGAAAAGCGCTCAAAACGGAAACGCTCTTTTTTGATCTGAGCCCAATTGCCGCTCCTCCTGGTCGATTGATTCTGTTACTTAACAATTCAGAATTCACAGTAGAGCTAAATACAGAAAAAGCAGAGTAATCCTTTTCACATTTCTGTGTTAATCACTTATGAAGGCCTGCTTGACGTGGTCAGTGCTCTTCGTATCTTTTGATTCGCCTTAGTAAGAACACGCTGAATGGACGTTTTGAAACGCATATCGCTAATAACTATCTGCTTATCAATGTCTTGTATCTTATTCGCCAATGATGGTGATAAACGATACTCGCGCGCAGAATACATTCAAAAATGGAAGGATGTGGCTATTTCTAATATGGAGAAATATGGCATTCCTGCAAGTATCACTCTTGCCCAGGGCATTCTCGAAAGTGGAGATGGTAATTCAATGTTGGCGAAAGAAGCTAATAATCACTTCGGAATTAAGTGCCATGGATGGAAAGGCAAAAAAGTCTTTAAAGATGATGATGCGAAGGACGAATGTTTCAGAAAATACAAAAGTGCTGCTGACTCCTATGCCGATCACTCTGAATTTTTACAGAAGCAGCGCTACGCATTTTTATTCGATCTCAAAGTAACGGATTACAAAGGTTGGGCAAAAGGTTTGAAGAAGGCCGGCTATGCTACCAATCCAAAATACCCTCAATTGCTCATAGGCATTATTGAGAAGAATGACTTACACAAATACGACCAGAAGACCGATGAGTTGATGGCTGTGAAAAAAGAACACAAGTCTAAAAAGTACAAGGTAAAACGACCCGCCAAAGAAAGTACGGAAGTAATTTCTTTTTCAGGTAGCACGCGATCGATTGAACTTCACACGAATAGAATAAAATACGTGATCGCTCAAGAAGGCGATAATGCCAAATCTATTGCTGCTGATTTAGATATGGCCGAATGGCAAATAAAGAAATACAATGATGTTGTTGGAGGCCGAATATTCGAAGAAGGGGATATCATTTTTATTCAACCCAAAAGAAATAAATCGAAACCCGATTATCATATCGTTGAGCATGGCGAAAACCTTTGGGAATTGTCGCAGCAATATGGCGTAAAACTCAAAAAGATCGCTCAATACAACAGCTTAAGCGTAACAGACGATTTACTGATTGGAATGAAACTCTGGCTGAAAAAGCCTCCTGATATCAAAAGGAAAACCTAAAGCTTAACTCGAAGCTTTTCCAAATACAAATTCTTTTTCCTGACCATTTGCTTTATAGCGAATGCCTGAATTCTGGATTGAATTCTCTTTGAAAATTTCTATGGCCAAATTGTCTAGATCTTCCGGCTGCGCTTGCAAAGGATGTCTTTCTTTTCCTCTGCGGTCAAGCAATTTAATTTCATAGTCTTCATTCAGCGTGAAGAGGTAATCTTTGCTGCCCATTCGCATATGTGTGACAGGATAAATAATGGCTTTATCCGAGTGCTCATATTTCCATCCTTTTATGCGTTTTCCATCTATGCCGTAATTCAAAACACTTCCATTATCTAAGCCAATAACCAGTCGGTAATTTTGGTTTTGTTCATAATCCAATACCGCCAATTCATTTGAAGCAAGATCGTCCAACTCAATCGGAAAATTCTCCACATTTCTTCCTTTGCGGTCAATGAGATAGATAAATTTCTCGGTATTGAAAAGCAACTGATATTTATTGTTCTTTAGCGCATCTACCATTTTAAAATCACCCATAACAGGACTATCGAGTTTGCGCTTAAAGATGATTTCTTTATTGGCATCCATTAAAACCAAATTGAGATCATCGTCTTGAATGACCCATTCGATAGCTCGGGTATAATGGTTAATGAATTCAAATGGCTCAATAGGAGAATCGGCTATTTCTCTCAACTCAAAATTATCGGGCTCAATGGGCTCTGGTTGCTCCAGATTATCAGCCAACTGTATGTCATCATTTGGGTCTAAGACATCAATAATATTGTAGTGCTGACCTTCAGTAGTGTATACGTTCTGAACGATCTCCATCGCTCCACCATCCAATTTCTTGTATTCCAATGAATTGAGGTTCATACCTAGTTTCGATTGAAACAAGGGGAAATCCGCATTCTTGTTCCAGCCACCTTTTTTTATGACCCGTGCAAAAGTTTCTAAATCATCTTTTGAAGAAGCGCAGACTATCCAATCGCGAAAAAGGCTGTAGTGAGAAGCCAATTTCATTTGAGGTATTTGATCTTCCATCCATTTGCTATTGCCTATGGAACCAATGCTCGAATTTGCGACTTTAAAGGTTTTTTGGGCCCTATTGGAATTGATTTTCATCCTAAGCGCTGTATAAGAAACCTCTCTGCTGCCATTGGGGATAGAAAAATGAATGAACTCGTTCAATTCATTCTCTTTAAACTCTGTGTCTTCTTCAGCCAAAGCCTGCCACACGAATTGATCGCATGCTTTGGGCAGTAATGCAGTGACTGCATTAAGATCCATATTCGCGCCAGCCATTTTCTTATTGGACTCATCCAAAACAAATCCCGTGAAATGAAAATTGTCCTTCTCATTTTGTATTTCATGCACACTGTAAATCCCTTCCTTGTTCTTCACAATTGCTCTGGCATTTTTAATGGGCTTCAAAAATGAACTGAGCTGGTCATAGTTCAAGTTATCATCAGTCAAAATATCTCCATCTTGAATGAGCCATCGGTCTTTGGCTGCTTTTTTAATTTCCCAATTCGGTATATCCAGTCGATTCAGGTTTTGGGAACTTTCAAGTAATAAACAGGTCTTATCACAATTAAATACTGCGAGATATGCCTTTTGAAATTGTGCAGCATCCAAGGCCGCCAAGATTTGCGGATAGTCCTTGTTCGCTTTGCATGCTTGAGGAAGAATATTGCTTAAACTGGTCAAAGGCAGGTTGCCTTGGTCGGGCGCATTCAATTCAATGATATAGTCGGCATTGGGATAGAGATAATCAAGTGAGAAATGCCCCTCTTTTTGATCGGCATTGAAATGAAAATAAGCATATGCTCCAATGGCAATTGCACCTCCAAGAAGACTATAGGAAACTAACTTTTTAAGCATTCATAAAATTAGTCCGAAATCATGGTAAATGTTCTTTGATTAATTTTTGGGATAAACAGCCATTCGTTGATTAAGTTGGGGTTCAAGCTTTACGAAATTTCAAATCCAATTGCTTAGGTAAAAGACGAAACGACTTTCTGTGGTAAGGCGTTTCACCAAGCCTTAAGATTGCTGCTCTGTGCTTTTTTGTGGGATATCCTTTGTTGCTTTCCCAATCATATCCCGGATATTCCGTTGCCAATCTTATCATGATATCATCTCGATACGTCTTGGCTAAAATTGAAGCAGCAGCGATTGACTTGAATTTTGAATCGCCCTTTACGATACAGGCATACTGAATGTCATTCCTCGGCCGGTAACGATTTCCATCGATCAAAGCAAATTCAGCTTTGGGCTTCAATTGCTCCAAAGCCAAATGCATCGCCAAAAATGAAGCATTCAAAATATTGATTTCATCTATTTTATTCTCATCGACAATGCCCACTCCAAAACTGATCGCCTTTTTTTCAATAATTGGGCGCAAACGCTCGCGTTGCTTTTCTGTCAATAATTTAGAATCATTAAGTTCTGGAATATGAAAGCGATCTGGCAGAATAACGGCAGCCGCCACAACAGGTCCGGCAAGGCATCCTCTCCCGGCTTCATCGCATCCCGCTTCGATGAATTCCTTTTGATATTTGAGCTTTAAACGAGGCATGTCTCAATAACTTTCCAGGTTTTCTGAGCAGCTTCATCCCAAGAGAACTTTTTCACTTGTTCGCTTCCTTTCTGAATCAGCTCTTTCCGCAAAGATTCATCAGAACTGATCCTATTCATGGCTTCTATTAATTGATGCTCATCTTCTGCATCTACCATTAACGCTGCATTACCTGCTACTTCGGGAAGAGAGGAATTATTTGAACAGATGAGCGGAACATTATTTTGAAAAGCTTCTAATACAGGCAAGCCAAATCCTTCAAATAAGGGGACATAAATCATGGCTTCGGCATCTGCCATCAACTGAGCTAAGCGTTCTTCGCTTTGATAACCCAAGAATTCAATTCTATCCTTATGCTTTAAAGATGCTTGAACACGTTCAATGGCACTCCCTTTACCCATGCGTCTTCCAACTAATTTGAAGCCAAGATTCGAATTGCTTTGATCAATGAATTGATCAAAAGCGCGGAGCATCCGCTCACTGTTCTTCCGAGGGTGTAATGTTCCTACGTAAATAAAATAGCGCTGCAGATCTGAAGAAGAATTTTTTTTAAGAGCTGTTCGCACACCATTATATATGACCTTGACCTTCTCTGCTTCTACTCCGTATTTGGAAACAATATCCTTCTTTGAGAATTCAGAAACAGTGATAATTTTTTTGGCTTTCTGAGCATATAGCGGGAAGTACTTTTGATAAAAAGCCAATTCTCTCTTTGGGAGATGAGCCGGGAAATGTTCAAAGCCCAAATCATGTATCACATTGACCTGTGGAACTTTAGTTTTCAATGAGAGATACCCTTCTGGCGAGAAAAAAAGGTCAGCTTTGAGGCGATTCATCAATTTGGGCAAATTTCGATGAAACCACCATTTGTATAGCAAAGGGTGCCTCGCTTGTGGCCCCATCACATGCCCTGTAACGTTATTCGCATAAATGAATTCAGGATCAAAAGGCCGATCGAAAACAAAGTGAAAGTGATGCTCACTGTGCGCATGAACCATGCGGCTTAAAATTTCATGTGCATACCAGGCTATCCCCTCCATTTTTCCTGGAATAAGTAATCGGGTATTTACAATGATATTCATGAATTGCTGCCGAAAATATAAATTTAATAGGGCTTATGATGAAAAGGCTTATTTTGCAGCGCAAATTGGCATGCAAAAAAAGTTTTTATCCAACCTTTCTTTCCTGCTGGTCTTGAACCTTTTGGTCAAGCCCTTCTATATACTTGGTATCGATGCCGAAGTACAAGAGAGAGTCGGTGAAAATGAATACGGCCTTTATTTCGCAATTCTCAACTTGAGTTTTGTTTTCAATATTCTGAACGATTTTGGAATCACCAATTTCAATAACCGAAACATTGCACAAAACGCCAATCGTTTTGCAATCAACTTTGGCAAGTTGACCAGCTCACGTGCCGCATTGTGCATTTTCTATGCTGCTGTTACTTTTTGCGCAGCGCTTTTTTTGGGCTATGAAAGCAAAGAATATTACCTCCTTTTGTTCTTAGTTATTAATCAGGTAATTGTCTCCTTCATTCTTTTTCTAAGGAGTAATTTGGCCGGCCTGCATTTGTTCAAGAAGGACAGCATCATATCTGTGCTTGACCGTTCTTTGATGATTCTCTTTTGCGGTATTCTGCTTTGGTCAGGTCAGTTTGGAGGGGCTTTTGAAATTGAATGGTTTGTCTATCTGCAAACGCTGAGCTATTTCATCGCTTTGCTTGTCGCTTTCATTTTTTTACGCGGAAGGTTGGAACAATTGACATTTCGTTTTGACTGGCCCTATACGATTGCCATTCTGAAACAAAGCATGCCTTATGCCTTGCTTATTCTCCTGATGAGCATCTATTTTCGAATAGATGGGGTGATGTTGGAAAGCTTATTGGACACTCCTCTAGAGGCGGGAATTTATGCGAAGGGCTATCGCTTTTTGGATGCCTTGTATAATTTTTCTTTCCTCTTTTCCGTTTTGCTTCTGCCTATTTTTGCCAAAATGATCAGCCAAAACGAAAATGTAGAAAAACTTACTGCACTCAGTTCCAAAATTCTCTTATCTGGCGTTTTAATACTCTGCATCAGCGCGGCTTATTATTCATGGGACATCATGAACTGGCGCTATTCTGAAAATGTTTTAAAAGCTTCTGAATGTTTTGAAATTATTATTCTCAATGGAATTGCAAATTCCGTAGCTTATATTTTCGGCACCTTACTCACGGCAGCAGGAGTACTAAAAAAACTAAATGTCATCGCCATTTGCACGGTGATGATCAACATCAGTTTGAATTTTATTTTTATCCCCATTTATGGCGCCCTCGGAGCAGCTTGGGCAAGTCTTATTACCTTGTTTGTAAGCTCACTCTTTCAAGCCATCATTGCAGCTCGACACTTTAAGATGGCCTTCAATGCAGGACTTGTTGCTCGATTGCTCCTTTTGGCAGGATTTGTTATTGCCTTGTGCCAAGGATTTCGTCTAGTAGAATACAACTGGTTTTTAGAGTTTGTTTTAATAGGCGTTTCAGGACTCTTACTTAGTTTTGTTATTCGCCTTTTTCAAGTGCAGGAGTTTATCGCCATTATACAAGAAGAAAAGCAATCAACACCTTAATTTTATTTACTTTGCGCATTAATTTTCATTATGATTGAACCCGATTTTTCATTCCGAAACCTGGTTTATATTGTCAACAAGCGATTTACCTTTTTCATTCTTGTTGCAATAGTTGCTGGATTTTCCGGTTGGGTCTTTACAAGCCCTTATTTTTTAAAGCCGAGATTTCAATCTACAGCTACGGTCTACCCCAAGAATCTTGAACCCTTTAGTGAAGAATCTGAAACAGAGCAAATGCTCCAGCTCTTCGAGTTTTCCGAAATCAAAGACACTTTGGTGGACAAGTATATGCTCTATAATCGGTGGGGGCTTAAACCGGGTGAACCCGAGTACAATTATTGGCTTGATCTTCTTTGGGCAGAGCGGGTAAGTATTCGGCCAACGAAATACGAAAGTGTGGTAATATCTTGTCAAGATGAAAGTCCTGACACGGCTAAATTGATGGTCGAAGAAATTCTCTATCAATTCAATAGGTTAACCAATATGATGGAAAGAGAAACCTATGCCGAATACGTTTCTATGAAAGAAGAAGAGGTCAGGTATTTAAAAGAGATTATGGCCACAACCGATCAGGAATTGCTTGAAGTTCGAGAAAGTACGGGCATGATATCCATGTCGGGACAATTAGAACGACTCATGGAAGGTTATATGCGCATGGTTGAAAAAGGATCGAGCGGAGCGCGCTTTAATCAAATTTCAGAAAAACTAGATCGCGTCAATCGCGATGGCGGAAAGCTCATTAACGGTGCCATACTTATGAGTAATTTAGGTGATGTTTATACCGAGGTTTTGGAAGATTTGAACGAAGCACAGTCCTATAGCACACGAAACGTTTCGTACACCAATGTCATTAGCAAACCCAAAGTAGCGGACAAGAAAACCTGGCCTGTTCGTTGGATGCTCTTTTTAGGAATTATGGCTGGAAGTCTTCTTCTGGCACTTATGATCTTTGCCTTCATTGATAAGCGACCTGCTGAATAGGATACTCGCCTACAAGGTTTATATTCCACATGCGTTGGTGCTTGTGGGCGCTATATTCATGGGCTATGCAGTGACCAAATTGCATCCCATGATGTATTTGGCCCCTTTGGGACTTTTGGTTTTAGGAGGCGCCATTTACTACCCTCGCCAACTATTTTTGGCTTTGGCCTTTTTTACACCTCTTTCGATCGGTTTGGAGGACATGACCGGTTTTGGAGGAATTGGATTTCATATGCCTACAGAACCATTGATGTTCGGTTTACTTTTGCTATTATGCATTAAAGGATTGGGCAAACGCAAATGGAATACGCGTATTCTTTATCACCCCATCGCGATTGCCGCTTACTTCAATCTCTTTTGGATTTTGGTGACCTCCATTACGAGCACAATGCCAGTCGTTTCCTTCAAATTCATGCTGGGAAGGCTTTGGTTTGTTGCTGTATGTTTTTTTATGGCCGCTCACTTATTTCAGCAAAAAGACTTCTTCGAAAAATTTGTCAAAGCCTTCCTTTTGGGCCTGAGTACAGTGGTTGTCATTACGTTGATCAAACATGGCCAAAGAGGTTTTGATGAACAAGTTGGACATTATATTATGGGACCCTATTTCAAGGACCACACCTCATATGGTGCCATTATCGCTTTCTTTTTTCCACTGGCTATGGCCTTCTATTGGTACGCGAAAAAATTCGAGCACTCCAAAAAGCTATGGGGATTCATTTTCCTTATTCTAACTGTCGGAATCATCATGTCCTACACGCGTGCTGCGTGGTTGAGTCTCATTGCTGCATTGGGTGTATTTGTGGTGCTTTTACTCAAAATAAAATTTCGGACCTTGCTCGTTTCACTCACTCTGGCGATTGGATTTTTTGTCACCTTTCAAAACGACATCATTCGAGCATTGGAACGGAACGATCAGGATTCCAGTTCAGACTTTGCCGAGCATATTCAGTCCATGTCGAATATTACCACAGATGCCTCCAATCTGGAACGCTTGAACCGATGGGCTTGCGCTATTCGCATGTTCGAGGAAAAACCCGTCTTTGGTTTCGGACCGGGCACCTATATGTTTCAATATGCTCCTTATCAGAAATTTAGTGAAAAAACCTGGATCTCGACCAATTTTAGCACCTTGGGCAATGCGCATAGTGAATACTTGGGACCGCTTTCGGAACAAGGCGTGTTAGGCTTGGCTTCTTTTTTGGCCATCGCGATTGCTATTATGTATACGGCCATTAAAATACTTCCCCGATTTCCAGCGGGCAGAGAGCGGATTCTCCTTATCTCATGTATTCTGGGTATGGTGACCTATCTGAGCCATGGTTTATTGAATAATTTCCTGGACACAGATAAAGCAAATGTTCCTTTCTGGGGCTTTGCAGCCATCATTTTGATCTTGGATATTCGGTCGAGAAAAGGAATTGGAGAACGAGAAGGTCAAAATCTCGAAAATTAAAGTATCAAGTAATTTGGAAGGAGTACCCGAGGAGGCGGTATTCATACTCTTGATTATTAGTCATTTACACTAAATTTTGAATCCAGTTTTGTATCTAGATCCATGAAAAACATCAAGTAAGTATTTGATTAACAGATGGAATGCAAAATTGGGTGCAGTGTCATTAGAAAATTCTTTTCTGATCAATTAATGAATTGATCGAATTTGATCGATGACAAAAATATTTTTCGAAAAAAGGCTATTCTCTTTTTAAGTTCATTCGTATAAATAGAACGAACCATTACGTTGTAGCCAGAAATAATTTTTTGTTAAAATCTACGTTATGGACGAAGAAATTAATAATTTCGGAAAAGAAATTGAGGTGATGGCCAGATTCGAACTGGCGTGGGGGAATTTGCAAATTGCCTGCCTAACCGCTCGGCCACATCACCTGATAATATAAAGGGATGTTAGCGCATCCCTTTTTTAGTTCATAACATCTCCAAGTCTCTCATCAATATTGTTTCAACCATATTTGTAAAAGTGCGATTCTCTTGTTCTGCTCGTCTTTCAATCATATTTATTACTTCTTCTTTTAGTCGCATTGTCTTCGTTTTGGATCCAGCAGATCCATGCTTATTAATTTCCATTTGTCCTACCGATTAGATTGTGTAATTCAAAAGTATAAATTGATGTGCACTCACATGTATTACAAGTGAATACTTATCAACATGACTTGTTCATTATTGCAATAACAATAATTTCACTCCAATTACTCCATGGCAAACGGCTTTAGGTAGAAAACAAATTTTGTATCTTTTTTGTATCTTTTTGATTACACCACCTGTAATTTCTAGACATGGCGTGTAATTAAATGACACAAAAAAAGGCCCGTATTCGAGCCTTGAAAATTTTAAAACCTAGTATTTATAGGGGTTGCAGAAG
>JBCCIF010000011.1:0-50214 GCA_039028335.1 Bacteroidota bacterium | reverse complement strand
CCGTTGGATCATAGTTCTTTCCGAAAAATTCTTTTATGGTTCTTGCAAAAGCCTCGCGAAAAGCCCCTTGATGTGTCCCTCCTTGCGTAGTATTGGCACCGTTCACGAAAGAATAGTAATCCTCACCGTATGAATTGGTATGTGTGAAAGCCACCTCAATATCCTCGCCTTTCAAGTGAATAATTGGGTAAAGTTCAGAACCGCCAATTTTTTCTTCCAATAAATCGAATAGACCATTTTTAGAAAAATAACGCGTTCCGTTATACCAAATAGCCAATCCGGTGTTGAGATAACAATAATTCTGTATGAGGCGGATCAAATGATCAGGTCGATAGTTGAAGTTTTTAAATATCCCGTTATCCGGAACGAATTCAACATATGTCCCATCTCGTTCGTCTGTCTTTATCGGTTTTTTGTCCTCGCGTAATTGACCAAAGTCAAATTCGGCCACTTTCTTTTTTCCATCTCGAACTGCCTCGACTTTAAAATAAGTCGAAAGCGCATTTACTGCCTTTGTACCTACCCCATTTAATCCCACTGACTTCTTGAACGCTTTGGTATCGTATTTAGCTCCAGTGTTGATTTTTGAAACACAGTCAATTACCTTGCCCAATGGTATACCTCGACCATAGTCGCGTACACAAACTTTATTCTCTTTAATGCTGATATCGACCTTCTTACCATGACCCATGACAAATTCGTCAATGCAGTTATCAACAACCTCCTTTACCAATATATATATACCGTCATCATAGGATGCGCCATTACCCAATTTACCGATATACATACCCGGCCGCATACGGATATGCTCTTTCCATTCAAGGGTGCGAATATTGTCTTCAGTATAAACTGCTTTACCGCTCATAATCAATTACTTAAATAAAATTTCTCTTGTCAGCTCACTTCGAATATTGAAACGTAAACGTGCCGGCATTTGGTGTTTGAAAAGGGTTCAGTTGCTTTTCTTCAAACGCTTGCTAAAATAACAAGTTTTCTTCGTACAGATGCCTTGTAACCCTTGATTTATCAACAATATAGCTGTAAATGACAATTCTTAAGTTGTCGCTATTTCCCCGATGTGACCGATTGAAATTTGCAGGTCTAAATACATGTGTATATTTGAGTACAAACTAATTTAAGAACATGAAAAATCTAGCAATAATTGCTATCGTTTTGATGGCAGCCGCATGTGGGGGGGATTCAGGTATTTCAGCTGAAGATCAAGCCGCTCAAAATGAGGCTATTGAGCAAATAAATACAATTGAAACGCAAGCAGCAGAATTGGAAAAAGAAATTGAAGCGGTAGGAAAAGAAGTAGAGGACATCAATAAGGAATTGGACCAAATGCTAAAAGATATTTAACCATGAAAAAGATACTTAAACAATCGGCTTTCTTGACCTTGATACTAATGATTTCAGCCGCTGGCTTATTGGCCCAAGACAAAGCCACAGAAGAAGAAGTCGTTCAATTCAGATCACTTCTTAAAGAACAACAAATGTCTGAAACGCAAATGGACAATATGGTCGATCGATTTCGTGAAATGCCCAAATTGCAAAGAGACAATATGATGGGGCAATTGAAAGACAAAGTCCAAAAAGCAACTGCAAGTGGAACGGCTAAAGCGCAAAAAGGGAAATCACTCAAAGAACAAATGTCGGATAAAAAGGGCGAAATTGACGGAGTGCAAAGAGGGAAACCGAAAGTTGATAAACCGAAAACGGAGACGGGTGAAATCGATGGAATTCAAAGAGGAACCCCAATCATAGATAAAGCGAACAGCGAAACAGGCGAAATCGATGGAATTCAACGAGGAGAGAATGTGAAAGAAAAAATGAAGGACCGCGCAGAGGAAATGAAATCGGATGCAAAAGGCAGCATGGAAGACGCAAAAAGCGAAATGTCAGAAAGAAGTGAAGATATGAAAGGAAAAGCTTGGAGTGTAAACAAGGGCGAATTGAGTAAGGCAGATTTTGGAAAAGCAAGAGCCGATTGGGCTAAGAATCGCCAAGCAAGAGCCGAACAGATGAAGGATCGCATTCGAAAATCGGGACAAAATATTGAAGCTGCTCAAAGTAAAATTGCAAAAGCCAGAGAACGCCTCAACTTGAAAAAAGAAAGCGGAGAAATTTCGGAAGAGTCCTACTATGAAAGATCGGCACGATTGGACAACATAGAAAAACGTCTAACCATGTTAAATGATAAGAGCATGAACGAACTTGAGCGTCTCGATAAAGTCAAGAGTCAAGTAGAATCAATGGAAAAGTAAAAATTTAAAGCGCTCAATTGAGCGCTTTTTTGCGCTAAATTATATGACTGAAAAAACTCAAAAGAGAAGCAGAAATTATCCCGCACTACTCGTTATAGGTAGCGTGATAATTCTTGTTCTGATTACATTTGCTCTGCAAAATGCCGAACAGGTTGAAATGCGCTTTTTTAAGCTTCAAGGAGAAGTAACAAAATCGCTCCTCATATTCGCTTGTATTTTCGGGGGCTTGATTGTTGGGGTATTATTTAGTTTACCCGCAATCTTTAAATGGCGAAGGCGCGCTAAAAATGCCGAAAAAGAAAAAGTGAATTTGAAAAAAGAATTGGCGGAGCAGCCCAAGGTAGTTAACTCTGCAATAGAAGAAATTAAGGATATAAAAAAACCCTCTGCTTAAGCAAAGGGTTCATCGTATTATCCAAATTTCTTAAGGATTTGGGATTACCAATTCTTGACCGGGATGGATCATATTTGGATCTTTCAACTGATCCGTATTCGCGTTAAAGATTTTCATGTAATCTTGAACTCTTCCATTGTAGTACATTCCGGCAATCTTACTCAAAGATTCTCCACTTTGCACAACATGCTTGTGGTAATAAGAAGTATCTGCCACCTTAATATCTGCCTCGATGTCTCCTGGGGCCTCTCCTCCTGCTTCCTTAATCTTATCCCATATTCTATCTTTCTCGAAAGCTGTATTGGCTACTCCTCCAATTTTTAGTTTTCCGTTTTCTTCGTTTACGTATCCGTCTTTAATCCCGAATTCTTCTCCGAGTTTAAGAACATCGTCATATTTACTTCGTACTGACATAGCTAATTTGTGTTTTAAAAATGTGCATTGAATATAGATAAAAAGACGAAAATTGCCTGCACAATAGGAATCTTCAAAGAAATTATTCTATGATTTAGTAAATTCAACGGATGAAAGCACTTAAATACGCTTCGGTATTTTCATTTCCTTTGGCGATCTATTTTTCATTCACACTAAGTGGCTGGTTGACTTTCTTACCGCTCATTTACGCTTTTGTTTTCATTCCTATTATGGAGCAGGTGATTAAAGGCTCATCTTCAAACTTGAATCGTCTCGAGTCAGAAATATTAAAAGAAGATAAGATTTACGACTTTCTATTGTACTTGATTTCTTTGACTTATTTAGGCCAGTTGTTTTGGTTTTTGTTCGCCATACAAGAACCTGGATTGACTGGCTTAGAAATAACAGGACGCATTTTAAGCATGGGCTTGCTAATAGGAGTTTGCTGCATCAATGTTGCCCATGAGTTGGGCCACCGTCATGAAAAATTTGACAGGTTTCTTTCACAGGTTTTACTTTGGTCAACCCAATACACCCACTTCTACATTGAACACAATCAAGGGCACCATAAAAATGTATCAACCCAAGAAGATCCCGCTTCTGCACGAAAAGGGGAAGTCCTGTACTTTTTTTGGTTGAGGTCAATTGTTTTCAGCTATCTATCGGCTTGGAAAATAGAACTCAAAAATCTCGAAAGAAAGAAAAAGGGATTTTTCTCAAGGCACAATAACATGCTCTTCTATACGCTTCTGCAAGCAGCCTTAATATTCTGCATTTACTGGTTTTTCGGAACTAGCGTTTTGGTCTATTATGTTTTGGCTTCCTTAATAGGTATTGTTTTCCTTGAGACGATCAATTATATCGAACACTATGGACTTGCTCGAAAAAGAGTAAATGAATTCCGATATGAAAATACAATGCCCTGGCATTCATGGAACTCCAACCATTTTTTAGGTCGCATGTTACTTTTCGAATTAACCCGGCATTCTGACCATCATTATGAGCCTTCAAAGAAATATCAAATTCTAGATAGTCATGAGAAAGCTCCTACACTTCCATTGGGTTATCCAGGCAGCATGCTTCTTTCTATGCTACCTCCACTTTGGTTCTTTGTTATGCATCGTGAAATAAAAAAGATCCCTCAATCTTAGTTTCACTCTCCATAGGCAAATTCAAACTATCTTATCTAAAGAAAGCCTCCGTAGCTCCTTTACCAAATTTCTCATATGAAGCATCTTGAACTTCTTTAATCTCCGTGAATTCATTCAATAATTTTCGGACTTTAGATTTAAGCGCTCCTTTGCCTTCTCCGTGAATGATGATAAGGCTACGCTCTTTTTTGCTTTTGGAACGACTCAGCGCTTTTTTTACCGCATTCATTTGAATGTCTAAAATATAGTCCTTTGAATAAGCTTCTGGATTAGAGATTAGCCTATGAGCATGTATATCAATAAAATTTACCGCAGAATCCGTAAAAGCTACATAGGGCTTTTCTTCATCCTCTTTCTCAATTTGTTTAGAATTATAGAGGTGATGTTCCGCAGCTCTCGAGTGCACTGCGACTAATTGCTGAGTGGGATAAGGATAATCAAAACCACTCTCATCTTGCACTGTTACCGTCCTGTCATCAATAATCCCAATTACTATTCCCTCTCCTTGTTGATCTAGAAATCGCACCTTATCTCCTACTTTGAATTGCATTCTTCGAAATTAGTAATAATGCAATAAATTGATCAATTTCGTGCAATGAACAAAGCGATCGCATTTTTATTCAGCTCTTTGATCGGGCTTCAAATTTTTGCACAAGACAAGGCACAGTTAATTGATGAATACATGGCTAAGGCTATTGAGGAATGGAATATTCCCGGGGCTGCTATTTGCATTGTTAAAGATGATCAAGTCATTCTGAACAAAGGTTATGGCTTAGTGGACGCAAGTTCAAAGAAAAAAGTGGATGAGCACAGCCTTTTTGCGATCGCATCTAATACAAAAGCTTTTACCGCTGCTGCATTAGCCCAATTGGTAGAGGAAGGAAAGGTCAAATGGGATGATAAGGTAAGAAAATACATTCCCTATTTTGAATTATACGATCCTTATGTAAGCGCGGAGTTTACCATTCGCGATTTACTCTGTCACAGAAGTGGTTTGGCAACTTTTAGTGGTGACCTGGTATGGTACGGTACAAATTACAGTCGCGAAGAGATTATTAGGAAAGCCCAATATCTCGAACCAGTTTCTGGCTTTCGGTCAGCCTATGGATATCAAAACATTATGTTTATCGCAGCGGGTGAAGTCGTAGCATCAGCTTCAGGAATGACATGGGAAGCCTACATAAAAGAGCATTTTCTCTCTCCTTTGGGTATGGATAGAACTGTACTTTCTATCAAAGATTTAGACAATATGAAAAACGTATCGGCTCCCCATAATGATGTTGAAGGCAAAAATATACCTATAGACTGGGTCAATTGGGATAATATGGGTCCAGCAGGCAGCATTATTAGCTCAGTTAACGACTTAAGCTTTTGGTTGCGGATGCAATTAAACAAAGGGACATGGAAGGATAAAGAATTTTTTAGCCAAGCATCATCTCATGAAATGTGGACAGCTCATACTCCAAAGAAGTTAAGTGGTTTTCATACAAGTAATTTTCCTTCAAAACATTTTTCGGCTTATGGTTTAGGCTGGGATCTTTATGATCTCCATGGAAAAATGGTTGTCAATCATGGAGGCGGATATGACGGTTTCATTTCTCATACTGCTCTAGTACCAGAAGAAAATTTTGGCTTTGTCATCCTCACCAACAACAACACTTATTTCCCATGGGCAATGCAATACCATATATTGAATACTTTCTATGGAAATGAAGATGGCGATGCATTTATGCAGACCATGCTTACGTATAAAAAGGAGGATGAAAAAGAGAAAATCAAGAATGAAGAAGTCATTAAAGAAGCACGTGCTAAAGATACCAAGCCAAGTTTAGATCTGAATGCTTATGAAGGAATCTATCGCTGTCAGATGTATGGAGATGTTGTGATCAAAATGAATGGTGACCATTTGGATTTTGATTTTAAACCAACAGATTTATTCAAAGGCAAACTTCATCATTGGCATTATGATACTTTTCGATTGGAATGGGATCAACAACAAATGCTACCTAAGGGCATGGCTCAATTCATTCTTGATGCGAATGGACAGATATCTGAGTTGCGGATAGATGTTCCAAACCCAGACTTTGATTTTACCGAACTAAAGTTAATGCGCGTTTCAGAAGAATAAAGGATGAAACTCTACATTTCCATTCGAGAACTCTAATGTTGGAGCGGGTATTTTGATGAACCCAAATACTTCACCTAACGTTCGAAACGCACCATACTTTTGAGATAAACGCCAAAGATCGACATCAACACTCACGTACAATTGACTAAACCTGTCGATTTCAGGAAAAGAAGTTTCGAAGTCTGTCCCAAAGGCAATTGTATTGTGCGGATCAGCTACAATCATTCCATCGCCTCCAGCGCCTATCGCGAGATTTAGCCAATGCGGAATTTTGTTTCCATCAGGTAAAAAAGAATGCAAATTAATCGATGCCCAATACGTATGGCCATTGTAGTCTTTTAATAAGCGTTCTAGGCCATTGTCTCCCAGGCTATTCGGGTTTAATGCGGCATATTCACTATGCCTAATAGAAGCCTTGAGCGTAATTCGCTGCTCACCCCACAGCGCATCTTGTCCGAGAAATGCCCCAGCTCCTGCTGTGTTAGCTGCAAAATCGTAAAATGAGAATCCCCATTCTTTCGAAAAACCATCGTAAAATTCAAAAGAGTTGATAGCCACCCAACCCATCGCAGTTCCAATATACCTCGACTTTTTATCCTTCATACCTGCCCATCTGAGCATATCTGTAGAATATCTGCTAAACCAATAGGCCGAAGTGGCGTGTCCCATCTTATCAACACCTAACCAAGAATCTGAATCATCGAAAGAGTGCAATGGGGCTTTTTCGAAGTCCGCATACCACAGTTGATTCAAAGCCAGCATTCCAGTCGTATAGGCACCGATTGATGCATATGCAACCGTATTTAATCTGCCTTGATCCAGCTCAGATGAAGGAGTCCAAAAATTCTTTCCTGTTTCATCTTGTGCCGAAACTCCTTCAATAAAAAGAGCAAAAAGCAAAAGAAATGCTATTCTAAAATTGTGTTTAGTCATGATGATTTAAACGAAAATAAGACTTTTCAGTTTCGATAAAACATAGGGAAAAGAAATTGCTCATTAACAATCCTTTTCATAATTTAACAAGTCTACAGGCCTTATTGGGCGTATATTTGATCAGATCAAAATATAGAACAATGCATAAAATCACATTCACTCGCTTATTTATCTTCTTATTATTTGTTGGATTTAGTTCAAGTTTTCAAGCTCAGAAGAAAACGAAAATTACGATTAAAAAATCGCAAAACGGAAAAACAGAGACCATTAAGAAGGAATTCGAAGGCGACAATGCAGAACTAACCGAATTCTTGAGAGAAATGGGAATTGACATTGATGTTGATAACGGAAACGATGTGATGGAGATCATAATTGACCAGAAAAACTTCGATGAAGAGAAACTATCCGAATGGAGTGAAAACTTGCTCTCGGAAATAGAATCTAAACGATCGAAGAGTGCATTCTTGGGAATACGCATGAATGATGCAGAAGAGGGAGTACATATCAAAGAAGTCATTGAGAATAGTCCAGCCGAAGAAATTGGGTTACTTGCTGGCGACATTCTTACCAGCATAGATGGCAAAGAGATAGATTCTACGAATGATGTTATCGACATAATCTCTAGTTATCAAGCAGGAGATGAAGTCAAGTTGCGTATCGAGAGAGAAGGCAAAACCAAAAATTTCAAAGCCGAACTAGCAGAAAAAGACGAAAATTACTTCAGTTTTTTTAATGGCTCAAATGACATGCGGTTCAATTTTGAGCAAGATGAAGATGGTGGTCACAATGTATGGTACTTCGAAGACGAAGATTCTGAAAATCGCCCTTTTCTCGGGGTAACAAATGGAGGCTCTACAGAAATAAATGGAGCATCAATTGGAACAGTGACATCAGGTTCAACAGCAGAAGTGATGGGAATTCAAAGTGGTGATGTAATTACTTCTTTTAATGGCAAGGCGGTTGAAGACTGGGGGTCTTTGGTAGCTGTTATAGAGGAAAGTGAAGTGGGAGAAGCGATTACACTTGAATTGGAAAGAGATGGTGAGACATTTATGCTTTCCGGAGAAATGCAGTCGAGATCAGATGCTGGTCAAGTTAATATTTTCAACTGGGATGAATTAGGTGGTCTGAACTTCAATTTTGATTGCAAAAAGAACAATTTTGACAGCGAGGAATTAGAAGAAAGCATGGAGCGTCTTGGAATAGAATTACAAGAAAAACTTCAAGGACTTGAAGGTCTTGAAGAGTTAGAGAATTTGGATTTTGACTTTGATTTTGACTTCGATGGCGATCATCCTTTTACCGAATCTATGACAGTAATTGTATTGGTAGAGGAATTGACACAAGAAGAATGCGATAAAGTCAATGAGAATGCAGAGCATAGAATTACTCCTGATAACAACCTAGGATTGACAGATGTGAACTTCTTTCCTAATCCGAATAATGGATTGTTCAATTTAAATTTTGAAACACCCAATAACGGAGATTTAACGGTTAACATATATGACCAAAATGGGCGTACTGTTTACAAGGAAATGCTTGCAGAATTTGAAGGTGAATACAATAACCGAATTGACATTTCAGAAAGAGCTAACGGTACATATTATTTACAAATCATACAAAACAATAAAACGTACAATAAAAAAATCTTAAAGCAATAAGGGTTGTTTTGGTTAAAGCAACAAAAACCGCCCCGGCCATATGGTCGGGGTTTTTTGTATCCAATAGAGAATGAAAAATTTCAATTTAGCCTCTCTTGCTATGCATTTGAAGATTAATCCTATAGACACTTGAATGTTCTCACTATCGCCTATCCTTTCCAGGAAAATGTATCTAGAGTTGTGAGTCGATAAATAACACTGCAAAGACATCACAAAAAAAAGATGGACCATATAGATCCATCTTTCAAAAACTATTGTAAAGATATACGGTCTAAATTCGATTTATTTCATCCTCGGTGCCCGACTTTCTCTTTTTCACTTTGACATTTTGATTTCCAAAAGTGTACAAGAAATTGAAGCGAACTTGTCTACTCTCCCATCGTCCATCTGCATTTAAATCAACTGCTCCAAAATTACCCTCACCTGTCCAAGGAGAAAATAAAAAGATATCTGATCCTGATACACTGGCCGTTAATCTATCATCAAAGAATTTCTTGGAGAGCGCAAGATCTAATGATCCTACAGCTCCCGTTTTAAAGGTACCGCCCCATATAGAAGGTGAATTGTACCATCCGGACAATTCGAAGCGATAATTCTTAGGCAAGTTAAATGTGTTTTGTCCGAAAATATTGAAGGTTCCTCTTTGCAAGGGCTGGAATTTGTCATCCAATGCAATATAACGGGTATAGTTGTAACTCGCATTCAAAAAGACACTCCACCATTTCTCTACTTGAAAGGGGTAACTAACATTCGCGCTGAACACTTGCTCATCAGCAACATTTCTCGTTTGCAAAAACGAAACTTGCGCATCCAATGTATCGACTACCTGAGCGGTAAAGTCTTGCACATAACTATAACTCAATGAAGTGCTCAATGTATAATTGTGCGTGTTGGTCACTTTTACATTGTGGGTATAACTCGGCTGAAGAAAGGGATTCCCCTTACGGAAGCCTAATTCATTTAGACGGTATTCAAAAGGATTTAAATTTTGATATTCTGGCCGGTTAATTCTTCGGCTATAATTGACCGCAAAGGTGTTTTTTGGGTGATAGTTATAGGTAAAACCACCACTTGGAAATAAATTCAGATAATCGCGTTCTACTCGATCGTCTTCTGTCATTTGAACAGAAGTGAGGACGCCCAAAGAATTTGTTTGCTCAGCTCTAAGACCAAATTGATAAGAGAACTTCTGATTTCCTGCCGCATAATTGAAATACCCAGCTGTAACCATTTCGCTGTAATCAAATGAATTGCTGTTTTCTGGTTCATATTGCAATAAGCCATCCTGCTCTGAGAAAAAGTCAAAGGAATTATCCGTTTGAATTTCTACTACCTTGACGCCTATGGCCAATGCTCCTCCTAAAAAATCTTGTTCATAGTCTCCTTTGATCGACTTAATCTCAATATCCAAAGGAGTAATCATTTGATAATTCGTTCGAAATAAAAGCGAATCCTCAGTGCTGTTGAAATAGTCATTCGGTTGTAAGTTTACGCGATCGCTTGTATAGTTCCCCCAATCAACGTCCATAGAAAATTTGTGCCCAAGGGTATCTTGAAAGCGATAGTTTGCATTCAAATAAATATTTTGGTTATCAAAATCATCAGTACTCGAAGCTCGAAGCACCGCTTCTAAAGCCCCAGTTCCGGTGTTGCTAATCTCCATTCTAGAAGTATTTGTAGATACTCCGTCAGACACATTCCCATTTACAATCAGTCCTAAGGTACTTTTCGGAGAAAGAAAGTAATCCATACCCGCTTTCAAGTTATAAGAATCGTTGTCCGGAACCTCTATAGATCGCTGATCAAAAGCCATTCCTAGAACCTCTCTTCTAAAATTCAGCGTGTTGAAGGTCTTATTCAATTGCCCACTGTAATTCATATATAAATTCGTCTTTCGTGTACGATTGTTCAGAGAAAGAGAATTATTGTGCTTCCAGTAGCGCCCATATGCCCCTCCTGCAGAAAGACTTCCATTTGTCCCATAGTTCTTATTTCGTTTGAGAACAATATTGATAATACCTGCTGTTCCTTCAGCATCGTATTTTGATGATGGCTGAGTGATTACTTCAATAGACTCGATATCACTGGCCTGCAGAGATCGCAGATAATTGGTTAAATCATCTCCCGCCAGAATACTTGGTTTGCCATCGATCCAAAACTGAACGCCACTCTTACCCTCTACGATTACATTATCGTTATTATCAATAATAACTCCTGGACTCTTTCGCAAAATATCAAAACCTGATAATCCAGCTGTACTGCCCACATTTTCAACGTTGAAAACTGTTTTATCCGCCATGACTTCAACAACTGCCTTTTGCGCCACAATATCAACTGCGTCCAATTGAACATTACCCGACTTTAAAGTAATTTTTCCTAAATCGCGATCACCGGCTGTTAATTCAAATACTTCGGTATTGAAAGTTGTATAACCAACAAAAGTCGCAGCGAGATAATAGGAGCCTTTATCCAGACCATTGATGCTAAATCCTCCATTTTCACTGCTAATAGCCGTTTTTACTAAAACGGAATCTGCACTTGAATAAAGTGCCAGTGACGCAAAAGGAACTCCAGCGCCTGCTTCATCTAAAACACTTCCACTTACCTTAAAGGATTGAGCGGAAACGACAGATATGCAGAGTAAAAAAAGAAGTGTGTGTACAAATTTTCTCATGGTGGTTGATTTTCAGAATTCAAATATCCGCGATATTTTTCTCCATAAATTGTTAAATCCGTTAAGTGGGGCATAAAAAGGAAGAACGGTTATTTGAAATTATCTGATAGCCCTATTGTACCACTACTGACAAATGGAGATAAAAATGATAAGGCTTGGAACCGAAGTCATCAGCGCTAGAGAAAAGGAAAAAAATCAAATTCAATTGGTTATTGCCGCGTAATTTGGCAAATTAGAGCACCCTAAATTTAAAACCAGCATTGATCTATTTCAAAGATTTTATTCCATCGAGGACTGATGTCGGAGCCCTTTCGAGTGGTGCAAAATATCAGAGCATCGAAGATCTTTGTACAGAAATTACCGATTGGTCTGAGGGAAATCCTAAGTTCAGTATCATCAATATAGAAACAGTAATGAAACCTATAAATTATGGTTCATCAGGCTTGAAAATTGTGGAAGTAGATCATGGAGATGCAGAAGCCATAACCGCATACCATAGGCCATTCGTTAGGGTCTGGTATAAAAAAGTATAAAATGAATTCAAAAAGTTTCCATAGTCCTCTAGGGCGCTTGACGCTTACCGAAATAAATGGTGAAATTGTCCGATTGAGCTTTGACGAATCACTCGACTTTAGCGATCAATCATCTATTATTTCGAAAGCCGAAGAACAATTGAATGACTACTTTTTAGGACGGAGAAAACGTTTCGATCTTCCATTGAATCCAGAAGGAACAGCATTTCAGAAAAACGTTTGGGAAGAGCTTGAAAAAATTCCATTCGGAGCTACTAGTAGTTACGGAGAATTGGCTAGAAAATTAGGTGATCCAAAAAAAATGCGCGCTATTGGAGCAGCGAATGGTCAAAATCCTATACCCATTATTATCCCTTGCCATAGAGTTGTAGGAAAAGATGGAAAGATGATAGGATTTAGTGGAGGAGTAGAAAGAAAAATAAAATTATTGGAGCATGAAGGAGCCTTGCTCGCATTCGGTTAATAGTTTAAGTGATGTCAGCGAATAGATTAAAAATAGGCATGGCGCAATTTGCACCGGTCTGGTTGAATAAGGAGAAAAGCATTGAAAAAATCTGTACAATCCTAACAAATGCTGCCGAGAAAGAGTGTGAGCTTGTTGCTTTTGGAGAAGCATTTTTACCGGGTTATCCTTTTTGGCTTTCATTCACAAATGGTGCTGAATTTGACTCTTCAATTCAAAAGGAGATTCACGCACATTATGTAATAAATGCAATTGAAATTGAAAAAGGAGACTTGAAACCGATTTGCGAGATTGCAAGAAAAAACAAGATGGCCATTTATATTGGCTTCATGGAACGAGCATTGAACAGAGGAGGACATAGCTTATACTGTTCCCTCGCTTATATCAATCAAAATGGTGAAGTACAATCCGTACATCGTAAGCTGCAACCCACTTATGAAGAGCGACTTTCTTGGTCACCTGGAGATGGAAATGGGCTATGTGTGCATTCCCTCAAAAACTTTCGTTTAGGAGGTCTGAACTGTTGGGAAAACTGGATGCCCCTTTCACGAACAGCTTTGTATGGGCAAGGAGAAAATGTCCATATCGCGGTTTGGCCGGGTTCTTTGGAAAACACGAAGGATATAACCCGCTTTATTGCAAGAGAATCTAGATCCTATGTAATTTCAGTATCCAGTATTTTAAGAAAAACGGATATTTCAACTGATCTTCCTCATGGAAAACTCATATATGACAAGGCTCCAGAAATTTTAGCCAATGGTGGTTCTTGCATTGCAGGCCCCAACGGAGAATGGATTATACCTCCACTTTGTGATAAAGAAGAATTGATTATCAGCGAGATTGATTTTATGCGTATTCTTGAAGAAAGACAAAATTTTGATGTTGTAGGTCACTATTCACGACCAGATGTCACGAAATTAATTGTCAATCGCGAGAGACAATCTATTATTGAAATAGAGGATTGAGCGCCCACAGTTAATTCTAGAATTATGCACCTAAGAGACTACGTATTGGAAAACATCTACGACTACTTAAGAGAGTCATTTCCTTATGTAGCTGTCATCATAGGTGTAGATATACTCCCCTTGTTGGCCATCCTGCTTTGGGACTGGTCTGCCATTGAAGCTTTGTATTTGTTCACCTTGGAAACCATAATTATTTTCTGGTTTGCATTGCGTAAAATGTGGCGGTCAAAATACGTTATTGCCTTATTTGTTAACCAGACAGAAAAAATCTCAAAAGGAATCAAGGATAAGACCAAAAATGTGGGATTTAAGGTGCCAAAATTCAAGTGGATCACCAAAGGAACAAGGGGACTTTTGTACATGATTTTTTTAATCCTTTGGATACCATTTATGTTTTTGCAATTGATCATAATTGCGCTTATTTCTGGCGATGGCTTTGGCATTTTCAGCTTCTTTTCTCATGATTTTGGAAAAATTGATCTCGGCTTTTTTTCTATCAATCTCCTTTTCGTTCTCCTTATCCTACTCTATGCAGAATATGCTGTTACTTACAAAAGAAAATTTGTAAAAAACAAAGAATATGAAAGCACTGGTTTGATAAATGAAGCCCTCACATTCAGCCTAAGGGTTTTGATTCAACAATTCATAATCATCGGGCTTTTTGCGATTATAGGATGGACACATATTGACAATTTTGCGATGTTTCTAATTGTCTTCTTTAAAATTCTTCTCGATGTTTTTAGTTTTCTTTTCGCAAGAATTTGGGGAGGAATTCAATCTCAATTTGACAGAATTAAATCCGGTCCTGCTGCAGTTGAGGTAGAAGAACTTTAGACTATTTTCCTCTGTGCTTCCTGCAAGTATCCTGATAAATTCAATATCATCCTCCCAATAAAAAAGAAGTCCTGTTTCCTATTCTATCAATGAACCGTGAAACGAAAATGCATCAAATTGCAATCTTAAGAAAATCGAGTGATTAGTGTTTTTTCTTTCGTCTTTGTATCAAATTCATGAAACACCTCCTCATATTTAGTTTAGCAATCTTCTTCACCATTCATTCCAGCGGACAGGAATGGAATGAGGTAGAAAGTGGATCAGAAGAACAGCTTAGACGCGTTCATTTCATTAATGAAAACACAGGTTTTATTGTTGGCAATAATGGCACACTATTAATAAGTACTGATGGTGGTAATTCTTGGGATGTTGCAGATACTGGAGTAAGCCATTTTCTGAATACCATAACATTTGCTAATGAAAATGTTGGGTATGTCAATGGTTTGAAAACAATCGATGGAGGACAAACTTGGACCCCACAGCCAATAACGATCAACTTCGGAATAATGTATGCTTTCGATGAAAACAAACTTATTGCGGGTGATATTAATTTTTCGGGAAATCTATACATTTCAAATGATGGAGGGATAACTTGGGAAGAGCATTCCAACCCCATCTTAGCTTCGGGACTGCCAAGTGGTGCGTTCAATGACATTTGCTTCGTAAACGAAGAAATCGGATACCTCTCTGCCTGGTATGCTGGAAATTTATTCAAAACCATTGATGGAGGAACTTCTTGGACACATTTGGAAATCGAAAATGTGGACGGTGAGTCATGGTCTTCAGATGACTTTCTATCTGTTGATTTCCCTTCTAACGATGTAGGCGTGTTTAGTCATGAAAATGGTGTTTTAAAAACAAATGATGCTGGAATAACATGGTCTGAAATTCTCGCTACAGATATCCCTCCGAGCCTTTATGTCACAAAGGTTATTGCCTTAGATGAAAATACATTCATTGCCGCAGGAGGCATTATAGGTGATACCTCTTCACAGGCAAAATTATTAGAAAGTACAGATGGCGGACTCACATGGACCTCTTCGATTCAAACGAATGATTATTTCTGGGATCTGACTTGCACAGATAGCAAATGCTTCGCAGTAGGTAACGATGGCGTCATTTATTCGAGGTTAAATGACCTTATAAATTCGAACCAAGAGCTCCTTGAATCTGAGATATCGATTTACCCAAATCCAAGTACAGATATTATTCAGATCGAAACAGAATATTATCTGCTTGATTATATCGAAATCAAAGATCTCAATGGTAAAATGTGTATACCTAAAATAATCAGTCCCAATCAGATTGACATTTCACATTTAGAACCTGGAATATATCTGCTTCAGCTAAAGAGTGAAGATTCTAGCACAAGTTATAAGATTGTAAAAAATTAGTGTTGACCCTGGTAAAAATTGCATTAGTCACGTTAAGTGGCTAATGCATTTTCCATTCTAGTCATCTGGCAACAAGGAATCATCGGGATTCTCTGATTTAATACAGATAGCCTTTGCCTTAAACTATTATAGCACTAAATACGCTATCTTTATTGCATCATATGAATTTTCTGAGTCATAAATCTTTTAAATTTTCTATCAAATTCATATTGATTCTTGGGCTACTTATATGCTCAGGATTTGTAGCAAGGACGCATTGCCATTTGCCTCAAATATTCACTAGTGAACAAATAGACTCGAGATCAAAAAAAAGGTCTTTAAAGAGCTCTTCAAATGCATTGAGTCTGCTATTCTATCGATCAATAGGAGCAAGTATTGATATTTATTCTCTATTTAAACTATTTTATCACAATTGCCAGATAGAGCTGCAAAGAAGGAAACAAATTAGAGTGTACCAACCGCTGTTAATCCATAATTTAATTCAAGTACCTCCTTCGATCTATCCAGAAGAAAGCTCATTATTGAGATACGAAGCTCATTGTATTCTCCATAGAGGACAGCCTCTTTTTTTCCTAATCGCTTTCTAAGCGCTTAACATATTAAAATGAAAAATTTCAAACGCGTGTTTCGCCTTTTGGCGTTCATCGCACTCATGGTACTGGCCTGTGTAGGTATAGGCTTAAGTGGTGGAGTTCCTCTGCCTACTTCACAAAATAGAAGAGAACAAGAAAAAGCAGTTATTGAAATGCAAGATGAAGACATAACTGAAACAGAAGAAGAGGATTTTAAAATATAAGATCTTGTAAAGACCAAAAAATGATTTTCATATTGAATCATAAATTGATTCCTTTGATCTGTGTTCAATATCGTTTTAATCGAACCGGAAATTCCCAATAATACAGGAAATATTGGCAGACTTTGCCTTGCCTCAGGATGCAAATTGCACCTCGTGCAACCTTTTGGTTTTGAGATTTCTGATAGCCGATTGAAGCGAGCAGGCCTGGATTATTGGCAGCATCTCAAAGTGGAGATTCATGGAAGTCAGAAAGCTTTTTTCCAGCGCTATAAAGATCAGGCAATGGCATTTCTTTCCTCCCATGGAAAGGCCACTTATTTGGATATACCATTTAAGAAGGAAAGCTTTCTCATTTTTGGAAAAGAATCCACCGGTTTAGATAAAGAGCTCTTAGCAAAAGAAAGTGAACAGAGCTATTACATTCCCTTGCACTCTGATAAAATTCGGAGTCTCAATTTGGCAAATGCAGTAGGTATAGTCATTTATGAAGGATTGAGACAATTGGCATGAAACATCGCCATTTTATATTGCACAAGCCTTTTGGCTATATCTCTCAATTTAAGTACAATAATATTGGCAAGAAAAGACTTCTTGGAGAATTGGGTGAATTTCCACCTGAAACTATGGCCATTGGAAGATTAGATGAAAAATCCGAAGGCCTATTGCTTCTTACTACAGATGGAAAAATGAGTGAAGAAGTAAGAAGTAAAAAATACGAAAAGGAATACTATGCCTTGGTTGATGGCATTCCAAACAAAGAACAAATCAAACAGCTCGAACACGGAGTAAATATTGGGATTGAAGGTCAGAAATATTTAACACGTCCTTCCCGTGTAAGAGCAGTCGAACCGCCCAAAACCTTCCCTCCTATGCGGCAGAAAATTAGAGATGAACGACATGGACCAAGTTCTTGGTTATCAATAATTATTAGAGAAGGAAAGTACCGACAAGTACGGAAAATGACCGCAGCTGTTGGACTCCCTACTTTGCGCTTAGTTAGAGTGAGAATTGGCGCAATTGAATTAAACGATCTTCCCGCAGGTCAATCCATTGAAATTCCCGATTTTAGCGCACTTTAAACAGACCCTTATTAATTTTCGAACTGAAATAATTCCTCAAAAATTTCCTTTTGAGATTTCCTTTAACTCACGAATCCTTTCCTTAGGATCGTGCTTTTCTGAAAATATTGGTCACTATTTACGCGATCTGGAATCCCCAATTCAAATCAATCCAAATGGCATACTCTTTAATCCCTTATCCATTGCCAAAGCGATCGAAGATCTACTTAATAATAATAGGACAGATGAAAAGGACCTGATACATGCTCAAGGGCTATGGCATTCTTGGAAACATCATGGTCGTTTCTCGAATCCAGATAAAGTGACAGCTCTAAAGGGGATGAATCTTGAATTGAACAATGCATTCGAAAAATCATCATCTACGAAACTGCTCATTATCACACTCGGTTCAGCCTTTGCCTATCTGCATAAATCCTATGGTATTGTTGCAAATTGCCATAAGGTACCACAAGCTGAATTCAAAAAAGTACTCTTAGAACAAAATGAAATCGTTGGTCACTTTTTAGATGTTCTCCAGCGCTTCAAAGATCGTTCTCCTGAACTAGAGGTAATTTTTACACTTTCACCTGTGCGTCATTGGAAAGAAGGCCCAGAAAACAATTCCTTGAGTAAATCAATCTTACGAACCGCAATTCATGAGATCCAAAAAAAATTCTCTTTCTGTCATTATTTCCCCAGTTATGAGCTGATGATGGATGATTTACGTGATTATCGTTGGTTCAATTCCGATCTGCTTCATCCAAATGCGCAAGCAATAGAATATATTTGGGAGAAGTTTAAAGAGACCTTATTTAATGAAGATCAATTGGCCTACATCCTTGAAAAGGAAAAATTAAATCGACTAAAAGGGCATCGATCAACAAGTGAAATTGATCATTTTCGGCAATATGAGGAGAAGTCTCAAGTGCTTAAAAACAAATTTTCCTTTCTATTCCAAGAATAGGTAAAAATAGCCCATACTATAGCGAAAGGCTGCTCGTTTAGTTTCCTATATTCCTTAATCAATTCGCTATGATAAAAGCCTACACCTTCATTTTGTGTCTGTTTCTTTATTCTTCTATCAGTGCACAGTTCGAGATCAATGACTCATTCGGAGAATTGGATTTAAGTTTTCGTCAAAATTCTCGAAATTCGGAATCAGCAAACACCAACACCGATCAGGATTTTGAGTTAATCGAGTTTCGCATACATCCCAAATACGGGACGTTCATTTCAAAAAATAGTGCATTGGGAGCTGGTATTGGTTTTGAAAAGCAAATCGGAAAAGTGGGTTCAGATGTGAAAGTAAAAACCTCTGACAATTACAATTTATTCGGTTCTGTCTTTTTCCGGCCACATAAGAGGATTTCTGAGAAGTTCGCTGGTTTTGTTAATTGCGAAGCTTCCTTCGGTATTGGAAAAGCACGTTTAATCCCAATAGATCCAATAAGTCTCGAACCTTTTGGAGGATCAAATGATCGCAATGTTGTGAATTCCAGTATTGGTTGTTCTCCGGGTCTGATTTACTTTTTATCAGACCGGATAGCTATTAACAGTCAATTTGGATTTTTGGGCTATACCTATCAACGAGAAAAATTCACGAGCAATGGCGGAATAGAAAATAGCAATGAGGACCAATCGATACTTTTCGAATTCGGCATGCAGAATATTCAATTTGGATTGAATCTCTATTTTAGTCGAAGATTCAAGTCTTGACAATAGATTAAAACAAGAGTATTGAATCAAATACGCATTTGACCGCCTTCACATATTCTATCTTTAGACGCTCGGGAGCGTGGCAATCGGTCTATCAACGCTTGAAAATAAAAGCCAATCGTTCTCAGATCACGGAAGAATTTTATATTTTCCCCTACCAAGCACTGTATGACCAAAACCATTTATATCGGATTATTCCTATTTCTGGCAAGTCCATTGTGGGCTCAACCTAAAGATAAAGAGGTCCTCGAAGCAGAATTAGCAAATAAACCAAGTGGTGAACGCTTAGTTGATATCTACGCGGATCTCTCCTATAATTATGTATGGTCTGATGCTGGAAAAGCACTGAATTTTGCTGAAATGGGTATCGAATTGGCAGACTCAATCGGATATGCCTTCGGAAGAGCAAAATGCCTTTCAGAAGCTGGCTTATGTTTGCTATATCAAGGTTATGGTCCAGAGTCCTTAGAATATCTCTTTGAAGCCAATGAAGAAATTGAAAAGCACGATGACAGCTTTTGGAATTTCACCACACTATCTTCAATCGGTTATGTTTATTGGGAGCTCAATGAGCCTGAACAGTCCATAGAAAATTTCAAAAAAGCAAAGAAATATGCAGATGCGATGGGGATTGAGAACTTCGATATTAGCATCTTGTCAGATATTGGAGAAACCTACATCAAAATAAATCAAGTTGACAGCGGATTACACTATGTAGGCAAAGCATACGGCATTGCCTTGAGTTCGAGAGATACTTTTCAAATTGCAGTGACCGGAAATCAAATGGCGATTCTATATCGCATGTCAAACGACCTCAACAATAGCCTTCATTATTCTAAACAAAGCCTTCCCTATTCCATCGCAGCTGGATGGAACCCCAGAAGATCTTGTTTGAATGTCGCAGAGATATTTAGCGTTCAAAATGAACTGGATTCGTCAATTCAATATGCGAATGAATGCGTCTTTTTCGCGAATCAAGGATCTTTTGTTGATGAACATTTGTTGCGTGCGCATACACTATTGACAAATGCATATGCTGAAAAGGGGCTCTCTGATTCGGTCATTGCACACATGCAAAAACAAATTGAAATCAATTCCATAATTGCATCCTCTGAAAAAACAAAACGAATTCAAGGAATTGTTTTTGATAGAGAAATGAATGAAAACAAAATTGCTCAAGCTAAAAAAGATGCAGAAATGGCTGCAAAATTAGAAAGGCAAGGTTTTCTAAAAACAGTTGGATTCATTATCGCAGCTGTTGTACTGATTTTTTCTATAGTGCTCTTCAATAGGATGCGTGTCATTCTTAAACAGAAGAAAGAAATTCAAAAAGAAAAAGAGAGAGGGGATAATTTGCTTCTAAATATCCTGCCAAAAAAGATAGCCGAAGAATTAAAAGAAAAAGGCAGAGTCAATGCGGTTCGATTTGAAGAGGTGGCCGTTCTTTTTACCGATTTCCAGGACTTCACTAAACTCAGCGCAAAGATGACAGCTGTCGAATTGGTTAAAGAAATAGATGTCTGTTTTTCTGCTTTTGACAATATCATCTATCGAAACGGGCTTGAAAAAATAAAGACTATTGGTGATTCCTATATGGCTGCGAGTGGTATCCCCGTCCCAGATACAGGATTCTTGCAAAACGTTGTGAACGCTGGTCATGAAATCCTTGAGTTCATGTCCGAACGCAATTCAAAATTGAAGAAGGACGGAAAGCACACCTTCGAAATTCGTGTTGGAATTCATTGCGGCCCTGCTGTTGCCGGTGTTGTAGGAGTCAAAAAGTTCGCTTATGACATTTGGGGAGACACCGTGAACATCGCGAGCAGAATGGAAAGCAATAGCGAGGCAGGACGCATCAACATAAGCAAGAGCGTATATGAGCGAATCAAAGATACTGACGATCTCGTATTCATCGATCGAGAAAGCGTAGAAGTGAAAGGAAAAGGTGAAATGCAAATGTATTTCGTGGATAAAAAAGACAATTTGCTTAAAGTCGTTTAAACTTTAGCAAACATCCTACGTCTAAAGAATGATGATACGTATTGTTCTTTTCTGTTCCTGTGCAGTTCTGTTTTTTTCTTGCAGTAAAAATGAAGAGTCCCAATCTTGCAACGCACCCTCTTTGACCAATCGAAATGTTTTGCTCATTATAGCCGATGACATGGGTATCGATGCCAGTCCCGGATATGCAATTGGAGCAGAAAAACCCAGCATGCCACATTTAGAAGCTCTTATGACTGCGGGGCTTACTTTCGAAAACGCTTGGTCCTATCCAATTTGTGCTCCTACTCGTGCCACTATTCTGAGTGGAAAATATGGCGTGCATACAGGGGTTTTAAATGTTGAAGAAGCAGGGACAATCTCTCCTGATGAAATCAGTATTCAACAGCATATAGATGATCAAACAGGAAATCTATACAGACATGGGCTCTTCGGAAAATGGCATTTATCGCCTGGAGAACCAAATCGCCCCAACGAAATGGGGATTGATCACTTTGCGGGAATCATCGGAGGTGGCCTTGGAGATTACTCCAGCTGGACATTTTCAGAAAATGGAGTCAATACGCCTAGCACAGAGTATTTCACAACTAAAATCACGGATGAAGCCATTGAATGGATCAATGATCAAAATCAACCGTGGTTTTGCTGGATGGCCTACACGGCTCCCCATACTCCTTTTCATTTGCCTCCGGATAATTTGCACAATCAAGGTGCTTTACCAGAAGACCAGGCCAGTATAGATGCCAATCCATTGCCTTACTATATGGCAATGATGGAGAGTCTGGATCATGAAATGGGAAGGCTCATGGACAATATCCCTCAAGAAGAAATGGCCAATACCTGCGTCATTTTCATAGGAGACAATGGAACTACCGGACAAGTCATCCAGGCTCCGTATACTTCAAATGATAGCAAAGGAAGCCTCAGACAAGGTGGGGTGAATGTTCCTTTTGTTATTTCTGGAAGCGGAGTAACAAGAAATGGCGACAGAGACGAAAACCTCGTTTCTAGTGTAGACCTTTTCGCAACGATTGCTGAATTAACAGGAGCCGGATCAGGTAATATAGAAGACAGTCAGAGTATTGTCCCACTCCTAACAAATAGCACTTCCATTGGACGAGAATATAACTATACCGAAGTATTGAATACTAGCAGTCCTGCACAAAGCGGTTATGCAATTAGAAATAAAAATTACAAACTGATTCTTCGCGACAACGGGAGTTTTCGTTTCTATAATCTCGAAGAGGATCCATTTGAACAGAATAACTTAAGTGCTGGAATTCAAAGTCCAGAGCAACAAGCGCTATTTCAAGAATTAAGCACTGCCGCTGATTCATTAAGAGAATAGAGAATGAGCTAAATTTTCTATTATTGATAGTTCCTAAAGGAAGTTCTTGAAGACCTATAGACATAAATTTCTGTGGAGAGTTGGTTTTTATACCACCATCTTAATATTCATAGCCCCATGCTTACTTATTATCGCTGCGATTCAATTCAATGAATTATTTGAATTCGAGTTGGAAATACTGAACAATGATTGGTTGCTTTTAAAACTAAGTCTGTTACTGATTTTTCTCGTTTTGTTCCAATACTGGTATGCTCACAGATGGAAGAAGTGGGCGTTAAATAAAGTCAGGCCTGAAGAGGAGCATGGACTTGTGTCCAAAATAATGAATAAGAAAGAATCTTTTGTTTCACCCCCTTGGAATGAACGAAGCACAGGAAATAAGCTCATTCGCATCCTTATTGCATTGTCTATTATTTCAGTAGCTCTTTACTTTGATCAAAAACGTAAAAGCGAATTGACCTATTTTTATAATAATGCGATTGAAACAGAAGCTGAGATTGTGAGCTTGAATAAAACGTATAAGCGAAAAAAAATGCGTTACTCTGTTGACTATAAATACACCGTAGATTCTACAGAATTTCGAGGTTCAAAGATATTAGATCAAGGATGGCTTATTTCAAACAAAGCCATAAATGGTTTTAGCCCAATAGGAGGAGATCGATTTCTTTGTCGCTTTGATCAAAACGATCCAATTGAGAGTCGATTGGATTTGAGACGACCTCTTGCAAAAACGCTAAATAAATACTTGGCCTTAAGTAGGAATTCACTCTCAGAAATTATAAATGATTCATCCCTTTGTCACTGTATTGTGGATTCACTTTATAAAGAATTTGGTATAGATGCTATTGCGTGTATTGCAAATAAAAACGAAAGCTATTGGGACAATTCCAAATACAATTCTATAAAATTCAAAATGCTTCTTAAATCAGATGAATATGGTCGAATTATAAAAAATTGTGCATTATCAAAATCGGACAGTTCGGCTTGTAATGAAATAAAACCCACGTTTAATTTGGAAAAAATAAAAAAGCCCTGAATACTTTTTCAGGGCCCTTTCTACTTTTATTCTTTCACGATCAATTTCTTCGTCAAATATCCATCTGTATTGGATACTTTAACAATGTACAATCCAGGAATCAAATTCAAATCTAAGAACTCTTGCGGCCCATTTAATTTGCTGTCCTCACTAAAGACTAAGTCTCCCGCAACTGAGTATATATGGATAGTGTAATCAGGCAAACTAGTTTCGAGCAATACATTTCCATTTGTTGGATTTGGACTCAGGCTAAATACATTTTGACCTTGGCTCCCGTCTAATTCTTCATTGCCCAATAAGGTAACTGAGGGAATAGTGAAGAAATCATAATCTGAAAATCCACTCGCAATTAATGGACCAATTGAACATGCGCATCTCACTCGCCATTGATAAGTCTGTCCAGGATCGAGCAATTGGGCAAAAATGATTTTCTCAGAAGGCTCATCTCCATATACCAAAAGCGAACTAGTAGCCGAGCTACCTGCTTGAGAACCTTGTACTTGGCAAACCGTTGAGGCTGGAACGGGGTCCCATTTGAGCAACCATAAATTTGGATTATTATCTGGTGGAGGTGATTCTATTGATTCTAAACCAGTCGGAATATCCATAATATTGCACACCTTTAAGAGCTCTGGATCGTGATCATCTTCATCAGTAGCAGCCTGATCATCTCCGGGATTTCCTGAGCCATCCCCTTCGATTGAATTATCCGAATCTGTCCCAGGAGCACCTCCAGCATCATTAAAGGGATCTTCATCATTCGTTGAATCCAAGTCATTTATTCCTCCTCCATTGGTTTGCGATGCGATTTCGGCATATGTAATTAATTCACTGCCTTCGAATAAAGGATCGAGCGTCAACGTTAATTCTACGCTTGTACTTTCGTAAGCTTCGAGATATCCTAATTCATATGTTCCATCCGGGTTCCAATCTGGATCAGACATAACAATGCCATCAGGCAAATGATATTTTATTACCGAAGAGCGAATATCAGTGGCGCCCTGATTTTGCACATCGATGGTATACGTGACTTCGTCATTTGCAAAAAGGGTTTCGCTCGAATTTGCTTGATTGCTCAAGGCCATGTCCAAATCGGGAAAATAGAGCTGTTCAGCTGGAATTATAACCTCATTGATAGCCGAGAAGCTCCATGAAAATCTTAAGCGGGATTTATTGAAATAATGCTCGTAATTGATTTCAAAATTATAGGATTGACCTGCTTCCAAAAATACTTGAGTTGAAACCGTATCTCTTACGCCATCCGGGAAGGTATTGCTTAATATTTCAACGTTATTTGTGCTCAAAGAGGCAAATCCATCGTGAAACAAATAGATCGTGTACTGACCGGTGTATGGCGCTAATAATTTTCCTTGATACTTGACACCAAAGCTGTCTGTCGGCATTGTATTAGCTACAGGGTTTCCATTTCCGTAATTCTCATTTACTTCATCCAACAAAAAACTGTCGTAATACGTTTTGTTATTTCCTGTTCCGAGAAAATAAGTTCCAATGACATTTTCGGTATTCTCTCCAAGGATATACTCATGCAGTTCTGAGTAGGAAGCTTCTATGAGCGTATCCACAGACGAATAGATTTGAGTTAGCTCTTCAGTTCCGTTTTCCCAATTATTGAATTGATAAAGTGTATTGTTTGATACGAAAAGCTCAGGGGCCTGTAGCGATCTCTGCATGCCTTTGACACTTGGAAAAGATTCTCCGGTACTTATGGTCATCTCATCTGCAGCGAAATCAATGACTCCAATATCTGTATCGATAGTTATCTGCACCATTTCAGGCAGCACATCCACCGTATCTGCATCACTCAAACCATCGCTATCTGTAACCTGGGCGATAAGACGATAAAAAACATCGGTATCCAATTCTCCAATTGTCGGTATCTCAATATTTGTATTGTCAATATTGTCAACCGGACCTATTACGGGATGAGTATGTACATTATGGTGAAAATCTACTATCCAAACTACGCTATTCGGGTCGATTATTCCATCTTCTGTATCGTTTGCGGTCGCTGTGAGATTCATTATATCTCCTCCAGAGTATAGAATTGAGGGATCGGGAGATCCTATACTAACCTGTGGCCTATCGCCATCGACCACGGTCAAATTGATCGTTTGCGATACTACATCGCCAAGATCATTAAATACATGGCAATAATATTGATTGCCGTTTTGGGCAAGTGTCAAATTCTCGATTGATAAGGTGTTGCTTGTTTGATTTGTTAATAGATTTCCGTTTTCATACCAAAGAAAGGTGAAAGGATCTAATCCACCCTGGTTAACCTGAAGTTCAAGGTCTTCGCCAACCGCCATTACTACATCAGAAGATTGATTGATGATAAAAGGCTCGCCCGTTCCGGAAAAGCTAATCTTAAGCACCGTGCCGTTTTGTTGCAAAACAAAAATATCTCCATGATGATCGACCTCCAAATCAACTGGGAAAAAGAGTCCGTTCAGCATTTCGAAATACTCATAGGTCACAGGATCCATAACGCGTATAAATCCTTCGCAGTAATCCATGAAAAGGTATTTATCATGGTATTCTTCTGGAAAGGTCATTTCCTCAGGATCATAAAAGGCTGCTCCAACAGCTGCACAACCTTCACTGTGATCGTAAGCTAATACAGGATCGGTATAATTATCAGGAGGGGTTTGGCCCTGAATAGGTCCTTCAACGATTGGCCATCCGTAGTTAGCAACTCCATCTACTTCATTGACCTCTTCAAACATAAAACTACCCACATCATTAAAAAAGGTCTTTCCGGTATTCACATTTCTAGCCATAGTAAATGGATTTCTAAGGCCTCCAGCTAAAGTTGCTCTCACATTTCCGGTGGTCTCGTTGTAAAATGGATTATCAGTTGGGATTGTTCCATCCAAATTCATCCGAAGAAGTTTTCCATTCGTTGTCGTCAATGCCTGAGCTTGAGGAGCATTGGTTCCATCTCCGCAAGAAACGATCAAATGATTTTCATCATCGATGACCATTCCCCCGCCATTGTGGTGGAAAGAAGACATTGGTGAAAGATCCATGATAATGCTGTCACTTCCTAACACAGCACTATTCCCATTGGCCTCAATACGCAAAATCCGATTATGATTGACATTCGGAACAGTATAAAAAAGATACATCTTTGGGTCAACAGGAAAGTCCGGATGAAGGACGATATTCAATAATCCCCTTTCAACAAAGGTTTCCGTTTCTACTGAATAGAGAGGATCCGGTAAAAGTTCGCCATCCTGAATTACTCGGATATTACCTGACTTCTCTGTCACAAAGAGTCGATCATCTGGGCTTATGGTTATAGATGTCGAATTCTGAATACCAGTAACAACCGTTTCTACCGTAAATCCCTCTGGTAAATTAATTTGGGCAATTATGAACAGAGGAAATAAAGAAAAAAGAGTGAGAAATGCCTTCATCCCGTAAATTTAGGGGATTATAGGACTGGTTGCAAATGCAATTAGAGCATTTTTCATCGAAAAAACATGGATAGTTAGCGTTTGCCGTAGAAGCTTTTTCCGATTAGGGCAAATTTATGGTCTAGGCCTTATAAATCCTGTACTTTTCGCCATTCAAAATACAAGTCTCCCCCATGCTGCTCATAGGAGCCAACATGAGCTTTCATAAGATCGTCTTCTACCCAATAAGAAATGAAATGTGGCCAGTCATAGTCACGTTTCTCAAAAGTAAACTTCTGCGAACTGGTGTATAGCTCTTTGAAATAAACGGGTTCTCCCGAAGTTGCCTGGGGATGAATAACTTCCAAGACCAGTGAATCTCCTTTGTCCAATATCCGCATACTTTCTGACCAAATGGTGTCTCCCGCTTGCACGGACCAAGCCCTTCCCAAATAACCATCTGCACTGGCTTTCCATATTTCACCTTGATTTTCTTGATAATTGGTCGATTTCCAAGTACCGACTATCCAACCGAGACTCGTCATTTTTGAGAACGTGCAGGCTGAAAAGAACAGCACGAAAAAACTATAGATTAGTATTCTAAACAATTTTCATACTTTTTAATTGATGGAGAAAGTCCTTGAAAGATACATGTTCATTTCCAAAAACACGATCTATCGCACCGTTTTCCAAAAGCGCCTTTGCGGAGCCGATTTGAACTTCAGCTTGATCGATCAGCCAAATTTCATCTGCATGAATCAATGCCGATTGCACTTCATGGCTGGCAACAACAATTGCCCTTCCCTTTTCAACACTCATTTTCTTCAACAAGTGAAAGAGTTCAGATTTTGCCGCTATGTCCAAATGAGCAGTAGGTTCATCGACAAATAAGATATCTGTTTCCTGACAAAAAGCCTGCGCCAAGGTGCATTTCCTGAATTCGCCATCACTCAATTCGGTAATCATTCGCTCTTTAAGGTTCTGAATTCCCAATAGCTCGATGGCTTGATCCACTTTTTCGAAGTCGGCAGTACTTAACTTCCCTAAATATCCGGTATAGGGCATGCGCCCAAAGGCAACATAATCAAAAACCGAGAGGTAATCAATACCCGCATTTTGACTTTGAACAAAACAAATGCGTTTACTCAGTTCTGCTCTTGAAAATCGATTCAAGGCATTTCCATTGAGTTCTACATCACCAGTTAATATTTTCTGAATTCCGATTAGGCTGCGCAATAAGGTGCTTTTTCCCGAACCGTTTTTACCTAATAGAAAATAAAAATTGCCCGCCTCAATTTGCAGATGTTCTGCTTTGAGCACGCTCTTTTTATCATAACCTACTTCGATATGTTGGGCTTGAAAAATCACGAAATGATTTTGGCTTTTCTATTTTCCAAAATTATCCAAATAATCACGGGAATACCGAGTATGGATGTGATTATATTGACGGGGACTCGTTCTATAAATCCCGGCATTTTTGCAATGAGATTCGCTAAAAGTGCGAGCGTTGCCCCCATGAGGATAACCCCTGGAATCAGTATGCGATGCGCAGAGGCCTTGAAAAGGATACGCGCCAAGTGGGGCACCATTAAACCCAAAAATGCAATGGGACCACAAAAAGCGGTTACTACGCCTGTCAGCCAAGCGGTAACGACAATCACCCACAGGCGCGTTTTTTGGGTGTTTACACCCAAACTCTGCGCATGCTCTTCCCCTAATAACAAGGCATCAAGGGGTTTTAGGAGAAAAAAGGAAAGACAGAGCACAGGAAGAACGAGTAGTGCCATCATCCAATAAGTAGACTTGGCAACAGGGAAAAAAGAGCCCATGCCCCACAAAACGTATTTTTTCAAGCTTTCTGACGGAGAAAAGACTTCCAATAGTCCTATTCCCGCTGACACTCCATAGCCCAGCAATAATCCCACAATCAAGAGCGTCACATTCTGACGCACACGAAGGGCAATGGCCAACAAAACAAATAAGAACAAAGCAGAACCCAGTATGGCATAAAAGGGCAAGAAAAGGGCTGAAATTCCCCCCATGCTCAGCATTGCAATGGCCACAGCTAAACTGGCTCCAGAACTAATGCCCAAAACAGAGGGGCCGGCCAAGGGATTACGAAACAAGGTTTGCATAAATAAACCACCGATAGAAAGCGCTGCACCCGCTAGCAAAGCGATGATGGATTCTTCCAAGCGAATAGCAAATATGCTGTTTTTTTGCTCGACTAAAACATCCTCAAAGCTTAATTCCACAGAACCGATGGCGAGGTTAGCTGCGAATAAGGTTAACGAAGCGATGATCAGAAATATCCATTTCACGCTGCAATTAAAATCAAAATATCCATCAAAATCAAAAATGAAGTAAACCCCTCATTTTATTCTTATAAATGAAGTTCTCTACAAATACTTATTTTTCTGCAGAAATGAGAAAGCAAATTTTCAGAGCAACTTTTATACTATTTCTAATCTGTTCCTGTAATAGTGTTATTTCAAAAAAAGATATTCAGATCAACGGCTCCGTAAGTCAAGAAAATGGAAATAGGGTATCAGGAATGGAAATTAAGGTAAATTACCAAGAATACATTGACGCATATTATAGGCCGTGGAAAAGTATTCATACTATTTCGGACAACGAAGGAAATTATTCGCTTGATCTACCTGGACGAATTACGGCAGTAAACATTTCTTTCTTTGTGAAAACTCCAGACAGTCTGAAACTAACGCACGGAATTCATGAAATAACTGCTTATAGCTATGAAGTGAACTATTATTATAGTGAACAAAGAAGAGTACATTCAATTAGCAATAAAACCAAGAATATGGTACAAACAATAAGCTGGTAGGCATAGCACCAAAAAAAGTCAAATCTCTTGAGTTCTGAGCATCGAATAATCTACAATAGTCAATAATTAATGCTTCATTCTGAATTTGGCAAGAATAAATATTGATTTCTTATTCGGGCTTCTTTACAAAAATTATATGATCTAAAGAAAGAATATCATTACTCAGATCATAATTTATATTTGATTCTTTAGAAATGTCCATGCAAATCGTATCGTTATTTATGCAAGGAGAAGAAGAAACACATTGATTCCTGTTGTATGATCCTCGTATCCTGCAACTTGAATCTCCTATATTGACAGATGAAGAAGACAAAAATGGTACTTTATTGTCAATATTAATAACTAATTGATTTCCATAAAACATGTCCCAGTGACCATCACGCGTTATTTTGTAAGCCCTTTCGAGCCAAATGCTTTTAAAGTTAATTCTTAAAGAATCTTCAAGATATGTTGAAGACTTTAATAACTCATACTCGCAAATGAATAAACCATTTTTCTTAGATTCTGAAATGTTCTGAGATATCCCATTGGGATAATTTGTATTTGAGAAGCAACTTATGCTAAGGAAAAAAAGTATGAAAATCGGTCTAATTTTCAATTGATATAGGCTTAAAATACTTGAATTCTTCACGCTTTACCTCGGGATGGAAAATCGAAATCAAATCGGCCAAAATTTCATGGGGTTCGAGCAAGGCATCGCCAAAATAATCGCTTTCAGAAGTATTGCAGTAGAATACCCCTCCTTCTTGAATTGACTTTAAATGAGACAGCCTTTCTTCCTGTTGTTCAATATTTTGCACCTCCAAAATATCACTTACTAATTTTCCATAGAAGTCGGCCTCTGCGCATTTTTCCAGCATCACTTCAAAGTCCAGCTGGACATTGCCTTTTTGTCCGATATCCTCAAAAACATATTCCGCACCAGCATCTTTGATTGATTGCACAGCAGATGAATTGGCTCCCGGTGCATACCATTGCCCATTGAGAAATGAACCGGTAAAGACCTTGGGCTTTTCCGAGAAAAACGAAGCCGTACCCTGATAAAGCGTATAGTCACCTTCAATCGTTTTGAAAATACTATCTGCTTTCTCTTCTTCTCCGAAAAGATGACCAAAAAAGCGTATCCATTCAGCTTTGGCCAGAGGATGCTCTTCTTGATATGTAGTCGTATAGACCAAATCCAATCCTGCTTGTTCATAGCGCTCGAAACTGAGGTTCTCGTAAGGATAAACCATTAAGATATCGGGATCCAGGGAAAGGGCAATTTCCAAATCTATTTCACCATTCGCCCCTAAGCTCTGGCATTCACCTTTTTCTATTTGTTTCTTCACATCCTGATTCATGATCAACTCGGGCCAAGATGTAGCGATCAATTGATTGGCTAAATCGAGTTTGGCCAGATAAGAGGTTTGAGTGGTAGAATTGCAGGCTACGGTTTTTGGATAGGCTTCAAAATGGTGCTTTTCTTTGGCCTCCCCACCTACTTGAAATCGGTGAATCTCACTAAAACCCTGATTTAAATCAAATACTTTAAAGACTTTATAGTCAGGATATTGCAAAATTTTAAAACCTTTCGCGTAATCGTTGTGAATCTCAACAAAATGGGTGGGCTCTTCACTTTTGTTCTCCGTCTTTTCTGGAGAAGAACAGGCGATGAAAAAAATGAGGATAAAAGAAGAAAAGCGAATCATTCTTTAATCGGTTGATTCCAAAGTTTCAACTCATCACTTTCAGAAACGCCTCCTAGAACTTCTACAATAAGACCATCACTCAAGCCCAATTCAACATCTCTTCGTTCCCATTGATTGTCTCCGACTTTGACCTCAACAAAGGTCTTTTTGTCTTTGTCATACTGGACCAAAGCTTCAGAAATGCACAATACAGACTCTCTTTTGTCCAAAACCACATCAGCATTGGCCGAATAGCCTGCTCGGATAAACTCTCCCTCATCCATGGTTAAGGCCGCCTTAATTTCAAATTGAATGGCCCCATTTTCTTCTATTCCTTTGGGTGCAATGTATTCCAGCTTGGCATTAAAGGTGCGTTCTTCAATGGCTGCTATCTTCACGATTAGATCCATTCCCGGCTTTAATTTCTCAACTTCAGACTCGTCTATCTTCCCTAGGAATATCAAGTCTTTCATATTTGCAATTGAAGCGATGGTTGTTCCATCATTGAAGTTATTGGCTTCAATAACGGAATTCCCCTCTTCTATAGGCACTTCTAGAATCATGCCACCTATGGTCGACTTGACCAAGGTATTTGTTGCCGAACCGGAACGCTTGGCCACCCCCTTCTTGATGATTTGAAGATTGTCTTCGGCAGCTTCCAATTCTTCTTTGGCCTGTCTCAAATTGAGCTCGAAAGGCAAAATATCCGCAGGAGCAATGACCTTTTGATCCAATAGAATTTTGTTACGATCATAGTCCTGTTGAACATTGTCCATGGAGATTTTTGCTCTATTGACCCTGTTTTCTGCATTGTTCAGACTAACCATGTCAGGAATGACTTTCACTTTGGCGATGACATCTCCTGCATTTACCTGTTCTCCTGCTTCTTTCAGCAATTCCGTTACAATCCCGGAAATTTGCGGCTTTATTTGAATCTCCTTTCGCGGTTGTACAGACCCTGTTGCCACAGACTTTAGAATGACGGTCTCAACCGATGCCTTTTCAGCCTTATACTTCAGGGGATCTTCGTTTTCCTTTTGATAAAGGTGAAAAACAGCATAGGCTGCCGAGCCCAGAATGGCAAATATCACCAACAATACAAGTATTAATTTTCCTTTACTCATAACTCTTACTTACCGCTCCGAAGAGCATCAACGGGTTTTATCAATACAGCACGCAAAGCAGGAATAAATCCGGCAATGATGCCAACAATTATCATTATTATAATGGTCGCTACAACCAATTCTAAGCTCACTTCTGGGTTTTTGAAGGTTCCTCCCTGGGTTTCGCCTCCAAGAGCAATACGCACACCTTCTACAAGGGCCACACCCAAGATCAAACCAATGAGTCCTGAAAGGATCGTGAGCAAAGTGGTTTCTTTCACAACTTGATTAATAATTTTCCAAGGCGTTGCTCCAAGGGATCTCCGGACACCGAATTCCCTTACTCTGTCATTTACATTGATCAACATAATGATGACGATAACGATCATTCCCCCATACACACTTAATCCGCCCATCGCATAACCTACAATATCCATCGCTGAAAAGACTTCATTGACTTCTTGCATCCGCCTTGCCATAGAGAAATGACCAAATGCCCTTTTGTCATCGGGATGTATCTTTTTAACATCTTGAAGTGCTTTGATAACGGCTTCTTCCATCTCATCTACACTGTATCCATCTGCAGACAAACAAGAAATCCAACCAACCCGATCCCCTGTGTTGAAGGCGCGTTGAAAGGTGGTAAATGGTGTATAGATACTGTGCAATTCTTCCTGCGCATCCTCACCATCCTTAAAAGAATCAAACATGCCAACGACTTTGAAATTCACGCCACTTATGGTGATGTAATCTCCTAAAGCTTCTTCATTCTGTTCAAAAAGTAAATCATAGACTCTTTTTCCAATGACACAGACTTTTCTCTTCTGGTCAATATCTCCTTGATTCAGATATCTTCCCTGTACAATATCAACTGGGCGTACTTTTTGATAATCCGGGTAATCGCCATAGACATCAAAGGCCCCTGTTTTGGTTTTTCGAACGACATTATTCGATCCTTGCCAGCCTCCCAATTGATTCCTTGGGGATAGAACGCCCATTTGTGGAACATTTTCACGCAAGTAATCCATGTCGGCATTCTTGAGTTGAATATATCGCGGAGCCTTTTGTCCCTTATAAGGTTTACTGGCGGTCTGCCCCCAAAGGAACATTGAGTTCTTGGCCGTGTCGTTCATTTCCTCTGTAATCCCATTCTTGAGGCCATTATTTGCTGCGATCATCAACAAAACCATCATGATTCCCCAAGCCACACCAATTCCCGCCAATACCGAACGCATTGGCTTGCGCAAGATGATTTGCAGTATTTCGTTCCAGCTATCCCTATTCATCTTTTAAAGCCTCAACCGGTTTAATCTTTGCAGCTCGAAATGCAGGAATAAGACCGGAAACAATTCCAGATATAATCAAAACAATCAGAGCGAGTAGACAAATTTCTAGATTTACACTGGGATCCTTAAAGTAATCATGCTCTACGAAAATGCTTACCCCATACAAAACACCGTATGCAAAGACAAAGCCGATTAAACCCGAAAGAAAGGTGATAAAGAAGGACTCTTGAATGATCATTGAAATAATTGACCAAGGTGAAGCACCGACCGCTTTTCTCACGCCAATTTCTTTCGTTCTGTCTTGCACAACAATTGACATCACGGTCGAAACACCTATGACGCCTGCCAATAAGGTAAAGAAGCCTAAAATGAACATGAAAATTTTGATGCCCAAAAACATGTTCTGGAACATCTGCCATTCTGCGTTATTATTACTCACTTCTATTCCTCTGTCATCTGTAGGGTGAACTTTGTATTTTGATTTTAAATTACGGTCAATTTCTTCAGCCAAAGCCTCACTTTCGTCCAAGACCTTTTCGTCTGTCGATACAATAAAATTATAAATATGGTCTGTCCCACCTCCAAACAAACGCATACCTGTTGTAATGGGCGTGTACACCACTCTGTTCTCCCAGCGGCTATTGGGATCATCGAAGGTTCCAACTACAAAATGATTGACACCCATCACGCTGATCATTTTGCCTATGGGATCTTCATTTTCAAAGAGCTCTTCGACAACGGTATTACCGATTACGGCCACTTTCCTCGTTTCGGTCAAATCGCCTTCACTGATGTATCTGCCTGAAGTGATTTCCGTCATTTCAGTTTGCTGATGACCGGGATGGACACAACGCACTGAAAAATTGGATACTTGATCTTTGTATTTTATCTGTTGCCCCCAGAATTGTAATCGGGCAGTTCCCACTGCCGTTTTGGCCTGTTCTTCTTTGGCGAATTCGTAATCGGGCATTTTCAATTGGATCCTCCTATTGGGTTGATATCCGCCATAAGCAACAGAAGTTCTTCCTGCCCCTGTCCAAATAGTATTGGTTGCATCGTCAAAACTTGAATTGGCGCCATTTTGCAAACCACCACCGAGACCTTGTAGAATCACCAAAATGAAAATCCCTATACCGATGGCATTCATTGTCAGAAAGGTCCGAAAAGGATTTTGAACCATTCCATTCAATATTTCAAGCCATTTGTCGAGGTTAAACATCTTCTTTAGCGAGTAATAATTTTGGATCAGCAGCCTGAATGCGCTCATCTGCTTCGATTACACCATCTTTTAATCGGATAATGCGATTGGTCATTTCCGAAATGTCTTTTTCATGTGTTACAATTACAATGGTCTTACCCTCGCGATTGATTTGTTGCAAAAGCTCCATCACTTCATATGAGGTCTGACTATCCAATGCCCCAGTAGGCTCATCTGCCAAAATCACCTGAGGATCAGTGACCAAAGCTCGCGCTATAGCCACTCTTTGTTTTTGACCACCCGACATTTGACTTGGCAAATGATTTGACCATTCAAGCAGTCCTACCTTCTCCAAATACTCCAGAGCCAGTTCTTTTCTTTTTTTCCTAGGCACCTTCTGATAATACAGAGGCATGGCAACATTTTCCCATGCAGTTTTGAAATTGATAAGATTGAAGGATTGAAAGACAAAACCCAATGATTTACTTCTAAATCTAGCAGCTTTCTTTTCAGTTAATCGTTCAATCAAAGTATCTCCAAGATGGTAGTCTCCTGCATCATAATCATCCAAAATCCCGAGAATATTCAACAAAGTAGATTTCCCAGAGCCTGATGACCCCATAATGGACACCAACTCTCCTTCGCCTACTTCTAAATCTATTCCTTTCAGGACCTTCAGCGCCTTTGAACCAGTGATGTATGATTTTTCTATTCCTTTGAGGCGAATCATAAATTGCAAATGTATGTCTTTTGAATAGTCTTCAGTGTTAAAAATTTTGAGTGGTTATTTGTATGAATGAATGGAATAAAAAAAGTGTAAAACGGATAATCGCTTGGATAAAAGCGTACTTTCGCCCTTCGTGTCCAAAAAACACGAGTAAATGCGTAAATATGAGCAGTGAGCAAAGGATTTCTTTTAGCCGAAACGACTCTTCTAATTTTTACAAATTGGTTCGTCAACGCGTAAATGCATACTTCAGAGAAAATAAGATCTCTCAGAAAGCCAATTTGGAAATGAAATTCAAAGTGATTTTTATTCTTTCTGGTTTTTGCGCAAGTTACCTTATGCTTATTTCGAATAGCTTTTCCCAGAATGCATGGTTAATGCTATTACTTGCTTGTATCTTTGGATTTTTCGCAGCTCTTATTGGCTTGAATATTGGCCATGATGCCATTCATGGTGCCTTTTCGGACAATAAATATGTTAATAAGGCGATGGGCATTTGGTTCAATATCATTGGTGCCAACGACCATATGTGGAATATTACCCATAACCTGGTTCACCATACCTACACCAATATACCTGGGGTTGACGAAGATATTGATCAAATTCCAATTTTGCGCTTAAATCCCCAACAAGAACTTTGGAAAATCCACCGCTTTCAGTTCATTTACGCCTGGTTCTTATATCCTTTAGCCTCTATATCATGGGTTTTTCTAAAAGACTACAAGAAGTTTTTCGCTGAATACATTGGAAACCACAAGAATAATCATCCGAGAAAAGAATATTTCCGTCTGTTTATTTACAAAATCATTCATTACAGCATTTTTGTTGTCCTGCCTTTTTGGTTGATTGATATGCCCTGGTGGCAGATCTTAATCGGATTCATCATCGGACATTTGGTGTTTGGATTTACGATTTCAAGCGTTTTCCAATTGGCACATGTTGTAGAAGGACCCGTTTTTCCTGAACCTGACAATAAAGGAAATATGGAAAACTCTTGGGCCATCCATCAAATGATGACCACAGCAAATTTTTCAAGAAGAAGCCCAATTGTAGATTTTATTTTTGGCGGATTGAACTTTCAGATTGAGCATCACCTATTTCCTTTTATATGTCATACGCATTACAAATACCTTGCAGATATCGTGAAGGAAACTGCTCAAGAAACCGGGGTCCCTTATTATGAGAATAAGAGCGTCTGGAGCGCCATGCAATCGCATGTTCAAGAATTAAAAGTAATGGGTGGATTGAAGGTTGCCTGATTCCCTACATTCTTTTCTATCTTGTCCGCATGAAGCCATTAACGTTTTATGCTCTTTTCTTTCTACTCTTTGCATGCGCAAGTCCTTCGCCTCAGGAAAAAAAGGCCAATCTTCATCACTTACAACTAGGTGCGGGTAGTGTTGAGCGCATAGTGGCATTCGAAAATCAATATGTCAGCCCCAGGAATATCGATGTTTGGTTGCCCGAATCGTATTCCAGCGATAATAAATATGCCGTTTTGTATATGCATGACGGTCAAATGCTATTCGATTCAACCAGTACATGGAATAAACAAGAATGGAAGGTAGATGAAATCGTAAATGGTTTAATCCAAACAAAGGCAATTAGAGAATGCATAGTCGTAGGCATTTGGAATGGTGGACCAAATAGAAGAGCCGATTACTTTCCTCAAATACCTTTTGAATCCTTAAGTGATAGTATTCAAGACGAAATATACGGGGTGGAAAGACATGGACAATCCTTAATGGCCATTAAAGTCAATTCGGACAACTATCTGAAATTCATCGTCAATGAATTGAAGCCTATCATTGACAGGCGCTATTCAACATTAAAAGAAAGCGAAAACACCTTCATTGCAGGATCCTCTATGGGTGGCTTAATTTCTATGTATGCAATTTGTGAATACCCTGAGACATTTGGTGGCGCAGCTTGTTTATCCACACATTGGCCAGGAGTCGAAGAAATCGAGGGAGCAATTATACCAGAAGCATTTGCAAATTATCTAAAGGAGCATCTCCCCTCTCCTTCGAAGCATCGCATCTATTTCGACTATGGAACGGAAACATTAGATGCTCTATACGCACCTTGGCAAAGTCAAATAGACACTATCTTTTTTAACTCTGCATATTCAGAAGAGAACTGGCAAAGCAAAAAGTTCCCAGGTGCAGATCACTCTGAAAGAGCTTGACAAGAGCGATTGCATATCCCATTGAAATTCCTTTTAAGAACTAACCGATAACCAGAAAAGAGCGACCTTTCACAAAAAGGCTAAGTGATAACTTCTTTGAAAAAGCTAATTTGTTGTTTCAAACAACACCATGAAAAGTATTCTAGCCTTATTACTGACCTTTCCAATTCTATGTTTCGCACAATCTATTCAGGAGACTTGTGTTTCTTTACCTGCCAATGGTACAGTCGTGGATTTTGAGATGTTCAATGATACGCTTTATGCTACCGGTTTCTTTAGTTCTATCTGCGGTGAACAGGCCGCATTTATTGCCACGTGGGATCAAGGAATTTGGACACCTTCTCCATTGGGCTTAACGGATCCGGGGCATTCCTTAAACGTCATTGATGAGCACTTATATATTGCCAGATACGAAGAGAGCATCGACTCCAACTGGGTGTATGTCTATGACGGGGACAATTTAGAAACGATGGGACAAGGCGTATACTTGACTACAGCAAGCGGATTCTCCGAACTCCCCAATATATATAGCATTATAGAATTCAACGATGAAATTTATGCCTGTGGAGAATTCGATCGCGTTGGAACTGCTTCTATCTCTGGAATAATGAAATGGAACGGAACGGCTTGGACAGATGTGGGTGGTGGATTAAGTGGAAATATTCAGAATAGCGCGCCTGTCATGTTTCCTCATACCATGGTAGTTTTCGAAAACGAACTCTACGTAGGCGGAAATTTTCGCTTTGCAGGAGCAACAGAGGTAAATGGCTTAGCCAAGTGGGATGGCACAAATTGGTCAGCAATGGACGGAGGTTTCAATTCGACCGTTTATGGCTTAGGGATTTTCAACAATACTCTTTATGCTGGAGGATCATTTACTTCCGCATCTGGAAACACCTTAAATCGCATTGCCAGATGGAACGGTTCTTCATGGGAATCCCCTGGATTTGGTTTTATCGAAAATAGTGCACAGGACTTTATTTTTGTGCACACCCTTGAAAGCATTGATAATGATTTTTTTATCGCAGGAGGATTAAAAAAAGTGATCTACGATGACATGACCGAAGAGCTATGCAATGGAGTTGTCAGTTTTGATGGATCTGCACTCAACACTTATGAAGGTGGCGTGCCCGGAAATGATATAGAAGCTATTGCTAAAAGCAATGAAAATGAATTGCTTTTTGGAGGAGGTGTATTTGGTGCAGGGTATACCGGAATATTAAGCAGCAATAGTCTATTTGAAAGCGAAGTCGAATCAGCATTGACAATCTATCCAAATCCTTCGACTGATTATATTCAAATAGCTTCAAAACATCCTTTTCAAATCATAGCTTGTCATAATTTAGCAGGAGAACATGTACGACTGAATCTGGATCAAAATAGGATTGATGTGCGCTCAATGGATTCCGGAATTTATTTCATTACCATAAAGCTTTCGAACAAATTCCTTACCTATAAAATTGGGGTACAATAAACAATCGTCTTTTTGAAGTCGGTGTCGTATTTTCGTGCCGTGAATCGCGACTATTATCCACAAAGGATTATCTGCCTGACGGAAGAAACTACTGAAACGCTCTATTTACTTGGAGAAGAAGATCGAATCGTAGGAATTTCTGGTTTTACAGTACGTCCCTCACATGCACGAAAAGAAAAACCAAAAGTAAGCACCTTTATAGATGCCAAATACGATGAAATACTTGCCTTAAAGCCTGATTTGGTAATCGGTTTTTCCGATATACAAGCCGATATAGCTAAAGAACTGATTTCAAGAGGCATTAATGTGTGGGTCAACAACCACAGAAGCGTAATGGGCATTTTATGCATGATTCAGCAGCTAGGCGCTTTAGTCGGAAAGTCAAATGAAGCTCAAGCTCTGATTCAAAAATTCGAAAACAAAATTGAAGCTGTTCGTTTGGGCGCAAAGAGCTGGACTAAAAAACCACAGATCTATTTCGAAGAGTGGTACGATCCATTGATTTCTGGAATTCTGTGGGTAGATGAAATCATTGACATTGCTGGAGGAGTCAATATTTTCCATGATAAAGCGCAAGCTTCTTTAGCAAAAGATCGGATCATCGAAAACCCGGAAGAAGTCGTTCACAAAAATCCGGATATTATATTGGCCTCTTGGTGCGGAAAGATGTTCAAAAAAGACAAGATGTTTGAACGGCCTGGCTGGAAAACAATTCAAGCTTTCAATGACAATCAGGTCTTCGAAATTCCATCTGAGATCATTCTACAACCCGGTCCAGCTGCGCTTTTAGAGGGAATCGATTTATTGCATGAGATTTTCAAAGCTTGGAGAAGCTAGCCCTTTACCCTTAAAGAATTCGAATTTTCCGTTCATCCCAATCTACTTGAATAAGTCAACTATTGAACTTAGCTTAAGAGATATAATCATGGGGTCAAGCAGTCATAATATGAAACAGTCATACGATCAAAACCGGTCGTATTTGAGAAGATCATTATCCAATGTAAATCGGAGACTGCATGAAATTAATAAAGGGAATTTTAAAGTTCGGAAAAAGAAGATTCACATTCAACTAATCCGATCAAATACCAAATATAAAATAAGATAATTTGTTGAGCTTGAAAAAAAAGAAAACCGAAAAAAGAACCTGCTTTCTTTTCTATTATCACTGGTACTTTTTGTAGGAATTATTTATCTGTTCACGACTTTTCTATTTCCTATTTATCTCCGGTAAAATGTATTAAAGAATGGATCAGAACAGCAGTATTTTGGATCAAATAGATCAAAACTATTTCATGTTTAAATTCAAATCTGTACAAAAATTAAAGCTCCTAATTGCTGGAGGCTTGGTTTTCCTGCTGCTCATTCTCATTAAAATTCACATCCTCTTTCTTCCTCTCGTGCTGATTTTAGTCATCGGGGTATTGACATCAAGCGAAGGCGTAGAAATAAAAGGAGCAGAATACAGATCATTCTATGCCTTTTTGGGCATAAAAACAGGACATTGGTCAAGTGTTCAGTCTTTTCCATTTACGACCATTAAAATGACAACAGGAACTCAAAAACGGTATACACCCATGGGGGCTGAACTGGTGAATGTTGTAAATAAAAAACAACGCTTTGATTTTCATCTGTGCAATGAGTCACATCGAAAAACGATCTTCCTAAAGTCCTTTGAAAGTTTGGCTAAAGCGCTAAGCTTTGCAAAAGAATTTGAATTGAAAAGCGGTTTTATTTACCAAACGTTCAACCCAAAAATCTCTTCCGCCACAATGGCTAGAAAACGAAAAAGTCGTCATAGACGATGACTTATCGCCAGTCCAGTTTAAGCTGCAAGAAATAGGTTCTCGCTTGTGCTGGACCATAGATAAAATTGCTATCCCTGTTCTTTCCAATATCAAAATCATCTTGATACGAATTGAAGATATTCTTTACTCCACCTGAGATGTCCAAAGAAAAATTGTTCTTAACCTTAAACGCATAGCCGACTTTAGTGCTGACGTTATTAAAGGACTTGCTTTCCAGCATTTCATCAACAAGCTGGTTTTCAGCACCGGCAAAATGCGGCACCAACATAGATCCGGTATGAACAAAATTCAAATTAGCAGAAAACCTTTCAGAAGGCATGAAATTCAAATTGGCAAAACCATAGAGGTTTGGAGTTCGAATAAAATCTGGTGTTCCTGCCAACCCATCTATATATGTTATGGGCTGCGAAAAGAAGCTTTTTTGCACAGTAAATCCACTTTCTAACTGCACCTTTGCATTGAAATTTAAGCGAGATTCGAGCGTAAGCCCCTGAACTGTAGCTTCTTGGGCATTTCGCTTTACAAAAACTTCTCCCAAGCTATCCTGGCCTATTGGGTCAAGCGCAAAGGCATCATTCAGTGAATTATGAAAGGCTTCCAAGGTAAAACCATAGACCATTTTTTCCAGTGCTTTGTCCCAATCAACAGACAGACTATAACTTTGAGATCGTTCCTCTCTGAGTTCTGGACTTAAAACAACACGTGAAACTCCTCCTCCTGCAAATGCAATATGAAGATCTGCATCAAAGGCTTGGGGTGCACGAAAACCTGTTCCGTAGGAAGCACGCAAGCGCAAATTACTTTTGGGTTTGAATAAAAGGGCAAGCCGTGGTGATAAAAGAACATCGTCCAGCAAATTGTGTTTGTCCAGACGCAAGCCTCCTAAAAAAGTTGCTCCTTTTGCAAAATTCCAATCATTTTGAATAAATAATCCTAAGTCTTCACTCCTTTGATCAATTAAAAAAGAATAAGCCGATATTTCATCAAGAATATCATCATTCAAATATTCCAATCCAATACTAAAAGTGTTTTGACCTAAAGGAAAATCCTTCAATTTTTTATCCCATTGCGCTCCTACTTGAATCGTATGTGCGAGAGATTCTCCAAAAGGTGGATTATTCTGATAGTCAATGATCTCCTCTGGTTCATCCGGTAGTATACCCGTAAAATGGGTTCGCTCGGTCCGTTGAAAAGCCCCATACAAAATCAAGGCACTCTTGGCCATATTGATTTGATAATCGACATTGGCTATGAAGACATCTTGATCTCTTTCCTCAGCTTGTTGAGCAAATTGAGCAAGCGTGTCTTTCATTTCACCTCCAAAACGGTACTCATTCAAATAGTTTAAGGCTACTTCAAGCTTTTGATTTTCAGTAGGAAGAAGAAAAAAACCAATTCCGGCTGCTAGGCCATCTAGCTCAGGAAGTTCGGAAAAACCATCGCTATTGTGATCGTAAAATTCACGATCCCTTTTATTGAAGTAAGCAGACATTCCTCCATTCTTTTTTCTATTTAATATAGCCGCATTTGCACTAAGAATAAACTCATCGCTTTCCGAATTGATATTTTGATAGAGTGAAGAAATTGAGAATTCATTTTCCTTTGGAGTCTTCGTAATTATATTGACCGTTCCGCCAATGGCACTCGATCCATAGAGAGAAGAACCTCCACCACGGATGACTTCTACCCTTTCGACTATATTGACGGGTAACTGCTCTAAACCATACAGTCCGGTTAAAGGACTAAATACAGGTCGTCCATTTATGAGAATTTGAGAGTATCCGCCAGCCAAGCCATTCATTCTAAGCTGGGTGTAATTGCACGTTTGGCAATCGGTCTCAACCCGCAATCCTGGCTGAAATTTCAATCCTTCCGACATTGAACAAGCTTGAACATTTTCAAGAGTTGAGGCATTCAATACACTGGCTAGAATAGGTGAATTCTTAAGCGTTTTCTCTGTCCGAGTTCCCGTTACGATGACTTCATCCAAATTCAAATTCTTTGATACTAGCGCAATAGAGAGATCTTGTTGACAGCTTTCTTCATTGATTTCAATTGGATTTCGTTGAGCAAAATATCCCAAATAAGAAATGCTTATATGGTATTCACCATATTCCAGACCTTCTAATTTGAAATATCCACTGGCATTCGTATACGTTCCCGCAGAAATCTCCTCGATATAGACGTGAGCCATTTCAACTGCTGTGTCTTCAGTTTTGACAATTCCCGAAATGCTGCATTGTGCGCTCAATCCCCAACTGCATAACAGAAACAATGATAATAGTATGCTCTTCATAATTATTTATGCAGTGCAAAATTACAATGTTAGACTAATCTAACAAATATTTTTAGTAATTTCTTATATTTGCATATCGAAAGACCCGTTTCACATACCAAAGAAAATTACCTTAAAGCGATCTATTTTCTTTCTCAGAAAAATGACAAAGTTGGAATAAGTGATCTCGCAAACCGCATGAAGGTCAGTAAACCAACGGCCAATGACATGGTCAAAAAACTCAAAGCGAAAGGATGGCTGAAATACGAAAAATATAAACCCATCTATTTTACTAAACAAGGGGAAAAAGAGGCAGCGCTTATCTTAAGAAAACACAGATTGACCGAAATGTTTTTGAGTAAGGTCATGGGTTTCGGTTGGGAAGAGGTGCATGATATAGCCGAGGAAATAGAACACATTCAATCTGAAAAATATTTTGATCGCATGGATGAAATTCTGGGTTTCCCAACAGTTGACCCCCATGGCTCCCCTATTCCAGATAAAAAGGGAAAATTGAATCGCAAGTTTTATTCTACCTTATCTCAAATTTCAACAGGGAATAAAGTTCGGCTTTGTGCTTTAGATAATAGCTCTACAGAATTTTTGGAATTCCTCAATAAGAAAGGGATAAAACTAGGCACTGAATTAAGTGTACTTGAAATTGAACCATTTGACCAGAGCATGCGCATTGCTAGCAATGGTTCATCAAATCTAGTTTTGAGCAAAGAAATATGCGATAATTTATTGGTAGAATAAACAATTCTATATTCCTGTTGTTCTCTTTATGGTTTAGGTTTTTGTTTAATTACAGATGATTTTTTCATAGTAGAACTTTTAAAATTTTTTCATCTGTAACCGCGATTGCGCATCACCTGCGATCGCGGTTTTTTTTTAGCTTCATTGAAAAATCAATTGTGGAATTTATCTCTTCTTTTGTCACAGGTTTTTTCGGAGGCAGCTTAGGTCTAATTACCTCACCAATTCTCTTTACACTTATTTCTCACTTTTTCCTTTTGGAAAGCGCAAATTGCAACAAAAATGAAACGTGGGGATTTCTCTCTATTGTCGCTATTCTTTCCAGCATGATAATCCTTTTTGGTGTTCATAATTTCGAGGCCTTAATTAATACTTATTCACTTGATTACTTTCCTCTTGTAACACGGACATCCCATTTAATAATACTCTCTTATTGTTTGTGGTTTATCTATCACTTAGTACTTCGAAAGAATTTTAATGCAAAAGCGCCTTCTTTTCTTTTCTTGCTATTAGCCATAGCATGTGCTATGCAACTTGCTTTCGTTTATTTCGCTTTTTTAGGCCCATTTATTGGTGGCCTTATTTGGAATTGGGAATTCCTTCAGATTTGTCTTATTTCAGGATTCATTTTTGGTTCTGTCATTTCGTTTTGTATCCTACTCTATCTCACGACTCTTTTCAAACCTTTCCTCTTGAATAACAAACCTTTTAAATTTCTTAAAGTCATTGTTTTTGTGCTGATCATTTTTGGTACAATCGGATCGCTGATCAGAGCTGAATTTTGATTCAATTCTAAAAATTTGCCAAATTTTCTTAAGGATTCTAAACAGGCACGCTAAAGTCCGATCTAAGGAGTTTTTTGCATAACAATTAACAACAACGGCCATTGGCTCCAAAATCCAATACAATGCAAGAAATCAAAAGCAACATTTTTATCAAATTGGGAATAATTGGTGTATTAATCTTAATACTTCTTATGCCCACCTCATTCATCCAAAAATTAATTGATGAACGCCAGGATTCCAGAATTGAAGCAGTCAGAGAAGTCAGCTTAAAACAAGGAGGTAGCCAGACCATTACAGGCCCTTATATTTCAATACCCTTTACCAGAACGGTTGCTGGAAAAAAGGATGGTGAACCCTTAAGACTTCAGAAAACAAAGGAAGATTTTTTACACTTAATGCCAGAATCACTTGAAATACAAAGTGAAGTTATTCCAGAAAAAAAATACCGGGGCTTATTCGAAGTAGTCACCTATCGTTCAATTTCAAGATTGAAAGGACACTTTAAGACAGAACAAATAGAGGATTTTATTGTGAAAAATACAATCCTTGAAAGGGAAGACGCTCATGTGAATATTGGCATCTCTGACCTCAAAGGCATGCAAAAGCAAATTGACCTGAATTGGCAAGGAGAAACCGTCTCATTTGAACCCGGTCTAAGCAATCAGAACATCAATCTCACCGGCATCAGCGCGCCTATCAAATTTGAAGAAGACCCTAACGGAGATTTCTCATTTGATATCGAAATTGAACTCAAAGGAAGTAATGAGCTGCTTTTTACACCATTGGGAAAGTCAACCCAAGCAATGATGAATTCAAGCTGGCCAGATCCAAAGTTGACAGGCAGCATAGTTTCAGATCGAGTAGAGACTTCAGAAGATGGTTTTGAAGCAAATTGGAATGTACTGAACGTCAATAGAAATTTTCCTCAAGCTTGGAAAGGGAGAAGCCAATCTGTAGGAGAAAGCGCTTTTGGAGCAGAATTTATAATAGCCGTTGACAACTATACACGTTCAACGCGGGTTGCTAAATATTCCATTCTATTCATTGCATTGACTTTTATTACCTTCTTTTTTGTCGAAATCTTACGTAAGGTATTTATTCACCCCATACAGTACTTATTGGTTGGTTCGGCATTGGTGATATTCTATACCTTATTGCTTGCGTTTAGTGAGCATGTGACATTCAATGTGGCCTATTTAACCTCTGCTGGCTTAACAATAGGAATGATTTCTTTATATACGGGTGCCATATTGAAATCACGGACGGTCGCCTTTCTGCTGGGCGCATTATTGACGCTACTTTATGCTTTCATATTTGTAATCATTCAGATGGAATCCTTCTCATTGCTAATTGGCAGTTTGGCCATATTTCTCATACTTGCCATTATCATGTTCTTTACACGAAATATCGATTGGTATGAACTCAAACTGGGAAGCGAGAAAGTTATCGAAGCCAAATAAAATTGAACCCGGCCAATGTGCCGGGTTTTCTTTTCATTTCAAATCGTAAATTTAGCTCATGCGAATAATCTTTAGTCTTCTGCTGTGCTTTCTTGTCATTCAATTCTCGTCTCAGGACAGAATTACAGGTAAGCCTTTTGCAACTCGTTCAGAAGTAATGGGCCAAAATGGAATAGTAGCATGTAGTCATCCGCTGGCTTCGCAAATTGGTTTAGATATACTCAAGAAAGGCGGAAATGCCATTGATGCAGCGATCGCTACCAATGCAGCACTAGGCCTTATGGAACCAACAGGGTGTGGAATTGGAGGTGATCTATTTGCAATTATTTGGGATGCAAAAACCAAAAAGCTATATGGACTTAACGCTTCAGGACGTTCTCCACAAAAACTAACACTGAACTACTTCAAAAAGAATGGCTTCGAAGCGATTCCAGCTCATGGTCCTTTACCGGTAAGTGTTCCTGGTTGTGTAGACGGCTGGTTCGAAATGCACAAGAAGTTTGGTCATATGGAAATGGCTACCATTCTTGAACCAAGCATATCCTATGCGAAAAAAGGATTTCCGTTGAGTGAACTGATTGCTTACTATCTGAATCGATCAATACCTTATTATTTAGATAAAGGTTTTCCCAATATTGAGCAATGCTACCTCATGCAAAATGCTGGAAGATTACCTCAAGAAGGTGAACTCTATAAAAACCCTTTTCTCGCTGAAACATATGAACGTATTGCGACCAAAGGCCGAAAGGCTTTTTATGAAGGCAATATAGCGAAAACGATGAGCAATTTCATTCAAGAGCAAGGAGGATTCTTAAGCATGAAAGATTTAAAGAACCATCGCTCAGAATGGGTTGAACCGGTTTCCGTCAATTATAGGGGATATGATGTATGGGAATTACCTCCAAATGGCCAAGGTATTGCCGCATTGCAAATGCTTCAGATTTTGGAAGAATACAATTTCTCAGAGATTGAATTCGGGAGTGATGAACATCTGCATCTCTTTACCGAAGCAAAAAAGTTGGTTTTTGAAGACAGAGCCAAATACTATTCCGATATGGACTTTTATGACGTCCCTGTAGATGAATTACTTTCCAAAAATTATGCAAAAAAACGAATGAATAAGATCAATGAGAAAGCAAGTTCAGTGAGTGCGGGGCAGATCAGCAAAGGCGAAACGATTTATTTAACTGTAGCGGATAAAGAAGGCAATATGGTCTCATTGATCCAAAGTAATTATCGTGGAATGGGTTCAGGAATGGTTCCCGCTGAACTAGGCTTTATGCTGCAGGATAGAGGAGAGCTTTTTTCCTTAATAGAGGGACAAGCAAATACATATGCACCGGGAAAAAGACCTTTTCATACAATCATCCCTTCATTCATTACAAAGGATGGAAAGCCATTTATGAGTTTCGGTGTCATGGGCGGTGATTTTCAGCCCCAAGGACATGTGCAGATCGTCATGAACATCATTGATTTTGGAATGAATATTCAAGAGGCAGGAGATGCCCCCAGATGGGACCATACGGGATCTTCTTCCCCAACTGGTGACATCCAGAAGGGAAAAGGAGAAATCCGAACGGAATCTGGCATTTCTTACGAGACTGTTCGAGACTTGATGAGCCGAGGACATAAGATTTCATTCGCAAAAGGAATATTTGGAGGCTATCAAGCCATTCAATGGGATGAAAAGAACAAAGTCTATAGAGGAGCATCTGAAAGCAGAAAAGATGGGCAGGCAGTGGCTTATTGACCCAATTGAGCAATCGTCCTATTTGATATTTTTGACTTGATCCATAGTTCAACATCGAGGTAATTTACTGAGAGCTTTTGATAAGGATCATTCTTTAGTCTTGCTAGATTCTCCAGAGCTTGCTTAAAGATTAACCTATGTCCCAATAATGGTGCTTCGACAATATCTTTGAACATTTGTATAGCGAGAGATTGGGCTCGATTTAGATCGTTCAAATCCTTTCCAAAAGTTCTAATGATATATTCAATTGCCGATAAATTCTTAGACGAATAATGACACATCATAAACATGATTATGGCATACACTTTTAGATCTGAACGCAATGTCGTCTTATGAACATGTACTATTTTATTCAAATAGGAAATTGACTTTTTAATGTGATCTGCCATTAAATAAATCCAGGCAATCTTAAAATAAAAGACCTGCTTCCTATGTTCATCCAAAACGGATGAGTACTTATTAATTCTCCTCATTGTTTTGGGAATATTCAATAATCCAGTTGAGACATCTTTCTTTAAAATTGAGTTGTTCAAACGGCCGGTATGAACGTATAAAAAGGAGACAATTTGACTATTCCTATTGAGGCTTTTGTACTCCATTTTGCGATAAGATTCTAAACGACTCAAGACAATACTATGCTTTTCAACATTGCGTAAATGATATGCTGAGTTGAGCATATAATGAAAACCCCTTAAATACAAATCCTTGTCTCTTTGTATCAGCTCTGGAAAACGATCGAACAGATCAACCCAATCATTGGCATATTCATAAGATTCATTGAAGCGATTGAGCGTATAGAAATACCAAACTTTTGCCTGCAAGGCAAAAACCCTTTGATTTAAGCCTCCTGTAGCGCTTTCCAATTCCCGAACAGCATTCTCAAACTGGGCAGAGAAATAAGCGCTTTCCTCTTCATTCTTTACATGTCCATTTTTAATGAAGTAAGCGTGAATTTCGAGTCGTAAATTGCTCGCCTTCATTGTAGAATTGAGGTTCTCCGCAATCAAAGTTGACTCCTCAATTAATTCTACCGCCTGATCAGGACCATGACGCGTAATATGCCTTGATTCTATCATTTTTTGGAATTCAACTATGGTATAATGGGAGTTATTCAAATGATGCTTTACGGCTTCTCTTTTAGCCAACTTCAAAATCTTAGAAGCCTGCGGATACAAGCCCTTGCCATACAGAATAAATGCATAATCAATATATTCTCGGACTTGAATATTTGCCCTCTTCGTATTGTGTAGAATCCTCAAAGACATAATGATTTGCTTATATAGATGTCTTTTCAGATTTGAATAATTCTGTTTGGCCTCAATATTCATTTTTTGAGCATACCAGGCATCTTCCTTTTCAGGAAATTTATCAATGAGCTCGAATAGCTTGTTAAACATTGGCAACTCTTCTTTACTACTTCGTTGAACAAACAATGTGAAATTTCTCTTTTCTCCTTTTGTCAGGGAATCTATCAGATTAAAGAGCTCTCTTTTTGTCGCTATAGGCATAACACTATTTTACCTGTAAATTACTATATATCCGTCAGTTATAATAATAATTTATATATACGCGTCACATTTTAATTCAATTTGGTTCTTTTTTAGGGCTCAAAGTGCCATTAGATTTGACCTTTAATTTTAAATCAATCCCAATATGAAAAAAATTGAAGCAATCATTCGAGCGTCTAAATTCGAAGATGTTAAAAAT
>JBCCIF010000010.1:0-51171 GCA_039028335.1 Bacteroidota bacterium | reverse complement strand
TGATCCTCTTAATTCACATTTAGTCGCCTGATCTTCAGCAAGGTTTGATTCAGGCTCTATTTCAATCACTGGAACTCTTGTCCACAGATCCTTGTTACTCGTCAATACAATATCCACACTGCTCAAGTCTTCATGATCGGTCAAACTATGAGCAGACGTTAAATTATTGGTAGATACTTCACTTGAAGGACCGTAAAGCGCTCGCGATGTCATGTACCAAGGAGCTACACCACCTCCCAATAGCCTTTCATAAACTTCTCCATCGTCTTTACCAGCATAGTCGTTGAAAATGGTTTCATTAACTGGAGTAGCAGGGTTGTCTTCATCAGTAACCGTTCCTGATTTGATCCAGTTATAGGTCGTTTGTCCATCGATATCTGGAATACCGATTAACCAGAAGTTGTCAGGATCTTCAAATATTACATCAGAATCAAGTGTCTCGGCAATACCTCCTGGATAATTGTACTGTTCAACTTGAACAGAAATTCCATATTCCGGAACTATTTGCTCATTTCTTTGTCCAATTGGTACCAGTGATTCAATCGCTGGAATTGAAGGATCCGTCAAATTGCTTAATCTCCAATAGGTATCATCAGGATCGATTCCTTCATCGTCATCGTTTGTATCAATCAAAGTGTCCGGAACAAAGAATGCCAATTGCAATCTTGCATTTGTTACGTTCAATGGGTCAACGATCTTCACATTTACCGGGCCAGCATTTTGATTGTACTTCAATCGATCTGCTCTCCATGGTTCTCCACTCATAATCTCATCAATCGTCTCTTGATTCAAGTCTACAGTGAGTCCTCCATTACCTTCACCTTCAACACGAATTACTTCAAAGGAATCTCCGTATTGAGCATTTACAACAGTACCATTTCCTTCTGGAGCCGGTATATGCGGAATTCCACAAACTGTTTTTACATCTCCACTTGCAGAACGTCTACTTTCTATATAAGGTAGGGCCGCACCAGCTTGAGTAATGTAATTGTAGTCTTCATAGTTGTTATAACCATAGGCCACAGCAATGAAGTAGTATTTCTTATGATTAACCAAAGTGCTCACACCTTCTGAAGAGAACAAATCTTGCGTTACTAGGAAAGTATGGTTGATACCTTCATTAGCTCCATTTACTCTTTCAACAGGAACAACTAATCCAATCGTTGGGTCAAATTCCCAATTGACGATTTGGGAAATAGGCTCTCCTTCCGGAGTGAAATCCACGATGTCACATTGAAACGCAAGACGCGCAGCATCTGGATTGTCTAAATCATTGGCAGAAACAGAAGCATCTGAAACTTGATAGATTTTATATCCTTGAAATTCGTAGAATTTCTCTTCTTCAGGAACTATTCCACCATCCGAATAAGTATCTGGAATAGTTGGATCAAACTCTGTATAGCTTTCTTGGAAATTATTAGAAAGAACATTGTCATTATTCAAGTAGAGTACCAATTGATTATCCAATTCTTGGATAGTCACGTCTGGTGCATCAGGACCATTCAAAATTCTGAAGCAGTTATCAAAAAGTGACTGAGCTTTGTCATCTGCACGTTGCAATTCACTTACTGATTCTAATGGACCACCGCTTAAGGCACGTGCCCAAACAACTCCAACTGTAATATTGTTAAATTCCCCTGGTTCAAGAATGAAAGGACCAGCAGACTGAAGAAATCTTCTATCAGCAGGTGTATTTCCTACACCTTCTTCTGTCCAGCCTGTTTCTAATTCAACTCCAGCCGTTGACCAACCAAGTGGATCAGTATCTCCAGGGAACATATAATCCGTAGGAGTGGCACCAATATTGGTTCCGTCACCACCCCAAGTCATTCTTTGTCCATTTCTCCAGAAACCACGCAGATAGTTATATACTTCAATTGCGATATCTGGATTTCCATTTACAGGGTTATTATCATTGTTATAGTAAACGAACTTACGCATACCAAAACGCTCATTATCACAGCAAGCTGGATCCGCGCAGAAAGCAGGATCTCCAATTCCATCTCCGTATCCAATACCCAATCCTGGATATGGGATACCTTCATCTAGAATGGCAACCTGAATATCAGTAGTATCAGGATTATCGCGGAGGTCCGGATCTTGGAAAGGACCTTCGAAAAAATCGATACCAATAGCCGGAGGCTGTCCTCCATATCCATTTGCTCCAGAGCAATTTTCATCTTCAGCATCTCCATTGTAGCAATATCCTAATCCTCTTTGAACATCACATCCTACATAGTCATCTGAGAAACAACCTAAATCAGGATCAACCCACTGACCGAAATAAGTATTGATCAGGGTCTGTGTACCTCTGTTAATCAAAGTATAATTACAGAAGGTCATATTGTTGATTTCATCGTTCGAGGTAAATGCAAATGCCTGAGCTCTAACTTCCATACCAATTGGATCTCCTCCAAACTCAGTATGCACACTTCCTTTATCATTGAAAACCCACCATAATGTTTCATCACCGAATAAAGGAATTGGGTCAGTTGCACATTTTGCATTACAATCAATTTCTCCTTCGATATCATAGCCTGGATAATCACCATCTTCTGGATCGTAAAAATCGTCTCCATTGTAATCAAAATATGGAGCCAAATCTCTTTGTGCTAAAGGATCAAAATTAATCGCTGGATAGTCAAAGAAATATGCAGGTACCGTATAACCATTTTCAAATGGATCTTCTGAAAGAATACTCTCGTCAGCCAAACCTTCATTGACTAAACGATTTCTTTCAAACCAAAGGCGGTGTACTTGAACATCCTGGCGACTAATAAGCCAATGTCTATCGTAAAATTCACATGTTTCAGGCTCTACTTCTGCTGTTTCATCTGTTAACGGACCAGGCCAGAAATCAGTTCCACTTTGACGGTATGTCACAGCAGCCAATTTTAATTGTTGGTCAGGAGAAGTTCCACCCATCCAAAGACCACCTGCGAAAAGTGAATGAATATCACCACCTTTAGGTACCTCGTAGTCTGGAATACTTCCTCCTGGTCTGTTTTCCCAAAGAGATCCTGCAGTTTCTAAACCGAAACGCACATTGTTCAATTCAAACTGACGATATCCTGTCGGAGGCACGCAATCTGCTGCTTTCGCAACTCCAGCGCTGGGTTTACCAGGGGAGTTTGCGCTTTTTCCTTCTATTTCTTTTGCGCTTAGGGTAACGGACAACAAAATACTGAGTCCTGCGATGAATATATGCTTTGCTTTCATGTTCATATTCCTCTTAAATTTTTTTTAATTAAAAGTCCAGTCTAAGACCCAATTGAATTGTTCTTGCTGTACTGAAATTGTTAGGGTTGGCTAACCTTAAATTATAAATGTCAACATAGGCTTCAGGATCAATTCTGTTGGAAATATCCTGTGCCGCTAATTCAGTTACTAGATAACCGTCATCATCTGGACTTCCAGTAGTCGAGTATACACCAATAATGTTTCTAGTGTTGAATAAGTTGTTTACCAATAGGTAGATGTTTAGGGCAGCTGCACTCGTCTTTTCTCCTTCTTTTTTCTTGAAGTTCAAGTCAATCGTCTTATCCAAAACAGCATCTACTCTAAATAACCACGGTAATCTAGCCGAGTTAGGTGTTCCACCTACTAGACCTGCAAATCCTTGATTATTCAAACTACTTGCACCAGATCTTTGGGTATAAGGCGTTCCTGATCCAAGATTCGCAACTAAATTCAGTCCAGTATTTGCAAATAGCTGACTATTCCCAAGAACTGGCCCATTATAGTCTTTTCCATCTCCGTATCTATAGTCCATGGTCAACTGAATTCTGTGTCTCTGATCAAAGTCCAATGGAACAATTGTTCTTAATAATGGAGATTGAGTTCGTGCCAAATCCAAATTTGATGTTGCATTAGAACCTGTACCGCTCGCAAACTGTAATGTATAATTCGCTTTCATCCAAACATTTCCTGTTTGTCTCAAATCATAAGAGAACGTAACACCTTTAGCCGTACCGAAGTCAATATTTCTAAATGTTACATATTGTCTTGGGAAAGCCTGTGCCAGGAATCGAGCCGTAATCATATCTCTTTGCTCTCTGTAGAAAGCTGCAATTTTAAGAGAAGAAGATCTTGACAATTCCTGCTGGAATCCTAACTCATAGTCAATTGTTTTTTGAGGCTGTAAGTTCGGATTGTTCACCACCGTATTTCGAGTAGCAACATAGTAGTAATCAATTGGATTGAGTCTATTTCTTGTTGTCGGTCTTTGAGAAAGAACATCATAATGCGCGAAGAATACGGCTTGATCCGAAATTGGGAATGAGAATGAAATTCGAGGCATAACGATGATTGCTGGATCATAATCCTTAAAGGCATCCGAAGTCAAGTTACCTACGAACTGCACAGATGGGTCAACCACAGCAGGTGCAATACCCTGTGCTCCTCTAATTGAAGCTGGGTTGTCAACTGGGATACCTTGCGCATTGAACCACTGATCTCCATCTCTATAACCGTTAATTTTAGTTGGATTTAAAATCGCATCATAATATACTGCGTAGTCATCTCCAATGTTTTCTGGGTGAGATCCAAATTGTGTCACTTCAGCAGCTGTTAATCCTTCACCTACGATATAGTCATCTTTCAGAACTTTTTGGTTTGCATCAAATCTATCGACACGCAAACCAACGTTGAAGATGATGTCATCGAAAGCAAACTTATCCATTATATAACCAGACATATAGATAGGCTCAAATGCTCCAATGGATCTGGTAAAGTCTCCAAAGTCATCTGTTTCGTCAAAAAAGTCATCAAAACTAGGTCGATCGGAAGTTTTGTTACCCAAGTGATCATATCCATAATAGGTCACTAAGTTTGCTCCTTGATTCAAGAGGTCATCTGCGCTGAACAAGTCAAGCTCTAACATTTCAGGATCCAATGCATCTATGAAAACAAATTCTCCGATATCTGTGCCCATTTGCTCTCTGATATTTCTTCCGAAAGCACTAAGATCGCCTGGCACAACCAATCGAGGATAATCGTAGAAGTAATTACCATTTTGGAAAGATATCGTTGGATCAACACCATAATCAATACCTTGATAATGTCTGTTCGCCAATAGTCTACCTAGCCCCCAGAGGTTTCTTGGATTAAGGAAATAACCACGGTCAACTCTTTGCTCGTATTCAAAACCAATTTGAATCGCATGATCTCCAACATCTGCAGAACCCGCTGCAGTCAGCCTAAACTGTGAATTGTCTATTAAACTGAAGTTATTGTTTTGCTGGTCACCGCTCAATGCTTCTCCAGCATTATTAATAAATAAACCATATACATTAGGTGTAGCCGTTCCGTTAAGTAATCCACCACTACCTAATATATCCTGAAAGTCGTTATAATTCCCTTGTGAATTCAAGATGTCGAAATAACTCGTCATAATTTGAGCCAAATCTGGATTCAGCGTTCCAGGTGTAAATTGGATTAATGTATCCAAGAAACCATCTTGCACAAATCCAGGTCCGTTACCGAAACCTAAATCATTTTCAAATGCATAGTTGTTCTCTTGGAAAGTCTCATATCTACCGATATAGCCATAGTTAAAGAAGTTTTCTCCATGTGTTTCATGCTGAGTCTTCTCATTTACTTTGGTATAATCAACACTTACCGTATAATAAGCATTCTTGATGGATGAAGCATTTTCTTCTTGCTCTTCTTCACTTTCACCTGCAAAACGTTGCGTAAATCGCACAAATGATCTCCAGGTTAAATCTTTTGTTCTCGAATTGTTCTGATAATTGTAGATCGATCCAAGACGACTATAATTCATTCTATCTTCGTAATCTGCTGAACCACCAACAGTTAAAGTGATTAAATCAGAAGCAGTAATATCAAACTTGGTCGCCAATGACGCTCCAAGAAGATCTGCATTTCTTCTCGCTTTTACATTTTCATAATTATCGGCATTTAAGAAATCCGAATTGTATATAATGAAATCACTTCCATCAGCTGTCAAAGCAGTAATAGGATTAGCTTGTAAGTCAGCTTTCACGTCTTCCTTGAGGTACCAATTCCCGATAGCTGAAGGGCGTGTGTCTTCGAACTTTCTCACATTTGTAGAAAGGAAGAACCCTAAGAATGGATCTGTTTTATTTCCGTCCGCATCTTTTTTGAAGGCAAGTGGTCCACCTAATGATCCTTCAATTTGAGTTTGACCATATGCGTCTAAACCAACTATGTCATCACCAGCTCTGAAGCCAGAGGATAACAGGTCTATTCCACCGAAAAACTTAGGAAGTACGCTTGAACGTGTAGAGATATTGATCGCACCACCGGAAACATCACCTACGTTAGCAGGCAGTCCTCCAGTTAAAACCTGAACTTCGGCAATCGCACTTTTAGGAAGAGTAAGATTTCCTCTTACTTTAATTCCATCAATAAAATATACCGTAGCATCTGTACGTGCTCCTCTAATACTCACACCATCTCCTGTTCCAGCATCGGAAACTCCACCTACTGTTGTTGCTACAGATACAGCGGATCGCCCAGGCATTTTAGCAATATCTTCTCGTGTTACTGTTCCACCTGAAGCACCACCATCTTTATCTATCAAAGGAACTTTATACCCTGTAATGATGACTTCTTCCAAATCCACAGATCCAGAAGACATATCCATATCTAGGAATGTGATCTTATTGTTATTAATTACCACGCCAGAAACTTGACGATCGTTATACCCCACGAAGAAACATTTCACATCGTAAGTTCCGGGAGGAATTGGCTTAATGGTGTACTCACCATCAAAATTTGTCGTAGCACCACCTATTTGCTGAGATCCTTGTAGAATGACCAAATTGGCAAAGGGAAGAGGCTCATTGGTTTTTTTGTCAATGACCTTTCCTTTCAAGGTTCCAGAGCTCAACTGCGCAGAGACTGATCCAATTAAAAATATGCTTAAGACAAATAGTAAAGATTTTCGCAACATACCTTGTTTGATTTGGTTTGAGTAAATTTTGATTTACAAAGGCCGTAAATATATAATTTTTTCATACGATACGATTAACAATCATTAACATCTAAATTTGTAAGAGCGATTAAGTTTCCTACAATAGATTCAGTTTATTATCGGAATTAAATATACGTTGAAGGAAGAAATTGTAAAGAATAAATAAGAAAAGCTTTCGCAGAAATTTACAGGTCTAAAGAAAAATTGAATCAACCAAAAATCCGTCTAAATATATTATCCTTCTGTTCACGGTGTTTTTTTGACCGTTTCTTGTTTCGCTTCATACTTTTCCTGCTTTGCCTGGATTGAATTTTGAAATGCCTCTTTTTGGCCCGCTCAAGTGCTTTTGCACTTTCTTTTTCATTCTGGTCTCTTTTTTTTAATTGTTCTTTGGCTGCTTTTTTTGGATTTTGTCCTTTGTTTTTTTGAGCAGAAGAATCCAATGGAACAAGTAAAAAAAGTAGAATTACTATTTTAAAAACGAATTTATGCATAGTGAGATTCCAAAATTTCAATATTCACTCTAAATTTGCGTTATTCTCTGGATATAATGATGAGCACCACAAAATTATTGTACACGTTTGGCCTTGCATTATTCATATTGGTTTTAATTAGTTGCAAGGAACAAGATCAAACCGTTCCAAATTTACCGGTGGACATTACTTTGAATTTAAACCTTCCTATTTATTCCGATTTGAATACCGTTGGTAATCATATTAATGTAAGTGGAGGCTCTTTGGGAATAATCGTTTATCGCTTATCCGTGGATGAGTTTAAGGCATTCGATCGGCATTGTACCTTCAATGTGCCTGACAATTGTAGAATTACTGTCGATAATTCTGGCATTCAAGCTGCAGATGATGAATGCTGTGGGTCTGTTTTTTCCATTATTGATGGAACCGTTCAAAGCGGAGATGCTTTTGTTCCCTTAAGAGAGTATCAGACTTCTTTCTTTAATAATGTTGTTACAATCAGTAACTAGTAATATTCTTCTTTACAAAGATAATTCTGTACATAGTCCTTTACGCCCTCATCAAGATTTCTAAATTTCTTATCATAACCAATTGCCTTTAATTTGTTCATATTGGCCTCAGTGAAATATTGATAATTGTCTCTGATATCTTCTGGTGTTGGTATGAATTCGATGACCTCTTTTTTGCTCAAAGCATTGAATGTGCTTTTGGCTAACTGCAAAAACGAATCTGCTTTGCCCGTTCCTAAATTATAGAGCCCGGAATGTTTTCTTAGACGCATCAAAAAGTAACATACTTCAATAAGATCTTTCACGTAGATGAAATCCCTGAGTTGCATTCCATCTGCATAATTGGGATTATGAGAAGCGAAGAGCTTAACTTTTTCCGTTGATTGAATTTGATTAAAAGCATGAAGAACAACTGATGCCATTCTACCTTTATGATATTCATTTGGACCATAAACGTTAAAAAACTTTAACCCGGCCCAAAAAAAGGGTTTCTTCTCTTGTATCAATGCCCACTTGTCGAAGTTGTTTTTAGATTCTCCGTAAGGATTAAGTGGTTTCAATTCTTCCACGATGTCATGATTGTCGTCATAACCTAATTTGCCATTTCCATATGTAGCAGCCGAAGAGGCATAAACGAGGGGTAAAGCATGTTCAATGCATTTGTTCCAAATTTTCTTTGAATAGTTCAAGTTGAGTTCATCAAAAATTGTGTGGTCCATTTCGGTGGTGTCGGTTCGCGCTCCTAAATGGAAAATAAATTGACAATAGGTTTGATTTTTGTCTAGCCAGTCAAAGAAATTTTTGCGTTCAACTTTTTCTTTGTAAATCTTTCCTTCTAGGTTTTTATTCTTTTCGCTATTGGAAAAATCATCAACTAAGATTAGATCGAAAAATCGTTCTTCATTTAACTTTTGTACCAAACAACTTCCAATAAACCCGGCTGCACCTGTTACAATAATCATTCAATCTTTTAATTAGAATTTTGACGAAGATACCCAAAAAGGCATTCTTATTGGTTGTTTAAACTTTTGACCAATCATTGTGTTATCTTTGGACGTTTATGATTTACATCACCCGAAAAGAACATTTCAATGCAGCTCATAAGTTGTGGAATGATGCTTGGAGCCCAGAAAGAAACCATGAAGTTTTTGGAAAGTGTGCGAACGAAAATTGGCACGGTCACAATTACTATATCCACGTAACGGTCAAAGGAAAAATTAATTCAGAAACAGGGTATTTGATGGACTTGAAAGAGCTCAGTCAGATCATCAAAAAGTATGTGACTGAAAAACTGGATCACAAAAATCTCAATCTGGATGTTGATTTTTTGAAAGGAATCATGCCTTCCACGGAGAATTTAGTGATGGCAGTGTGGAAACAGCTTAAAGAACCAGTCGAAGCACAAGGTGTTCATTTGCATGCAGTTAAAATATTTGAAACTGAAAATAATTGGGCAGAGTATTTTGGAGAATAAAAAATGATAGAATTAGAAGAAATGACGGCATATCAGAAAAGTGAAGTTTATAATGAGAATACGTTAGATGAAATTGCAGATAACTGTGCTTCGACATTAAAGTTGATTGGCGAAGATCCAACGCGTGAAGGATTACTCAAAACACCAATGCGCTATGCCAAAGCAATGCAATTTTTGACACAGGGATACGAGTTGAATCCTTCCGAGATTTTGAAGAGCGCAATGTTTGCAGAAGAATACAGTCAAATGGTTCTGGTTAAAGATATTGAGGTCTATTCGATGTGCGAACATCATTTATTGCCATTTTTTGGTAAGGCGCATATTGCCTATATACCAAACGGACATATCGTAGGATTGAGTAAGGTTCCGCGTATTGTTGATGCTTTTGCAAGAAGGTTGCAAGTGCAAGAGAGGTTGTCGAATCAGATCAGAGATTGTATCCAAGAGACTTTAAATCCAGCTGGAGTGGCAGTGGTGATAGAAGCCCGTCACTTGTGCATGCAAATGAGAGGAGTTGAAAAACAAAACTCTGTAACAACAACCTCAGCATTTGTTGGTGAATTTTTGAGCAATGATAAAACTCGTAAAGAATTTATAAATTTGATCTCATCAAATCTCTCTTAAATAAAAGACTACGAAATGAACGATAATAACTTACAAAAATTTGACCCGAATAACCCTCTTTCATTCGAGATAGGGGAAAAAGAATTGGCAAAGAATTTTATGTCGCAGGTATTTGCGTACATGACGGCAGCATTGGCACTAAGCGGAATCGCTGCCTTTGTTTTTGCGAATTCATCTCTTATTTACAATTTATTTAATCCTGTAACAGGTTCTTTAAATATACTTGGATGGGTAACCATGCTTGCGCCTCTAGGCTTAGTGCTTTTAATGGGAGTACGTTATCACAAAATGTCATTTGGTTCCCTTATGTTGTTTTTCCTCGTTTTTGCTGTCATTAATGGTATTTCCCTTAGTTTTATTTTGTTGACTTATACGGCCTCGTCAATAGCTTTGACATTTTTTGTAACAGCAGGAACTTTTGCGGTTATGGCTATTTTGGGCTGGCGAACACGTACAGATCTTACAAAGTTTGGATCCATTTTGTATATGGCATTGATTGGAATTATTATTGCCTCTCTGGCTAATTTCTTTTTACAAAGTGGTCCATTAGATTACATTATTTCTTTTGCTGGCGTGATTATTTTTACGGGTTTAACTGCGTATGATGTTCAGAAATTGAAGCGCATTGGCGCTCAAGTCGAATATGGAACCGAAGGGTCATCCAAAATGGCGATCATGGGAGCGGTGAGTCTGTATCTTGATTTCATCAATCTCTTTTTATTTTTGCTACGCTTTCTAGGAAGCAGAGACTAAATTATTATGAAAGCATATATTTTTCCAGGACAAGGTTCCCAATTCCCCGGAATGGGTCAGGATTTGTTCGAAAGCAATTCAAGTGCTAAAGAACAATTTGAGCGAGCCAATGAGATTTTGGATTTTGACATTACAGAAATCATGTTCAATGGTTCTGCAGAAGATTTAAAGCAAACTAAAGTCACACAACCGGCAATATTCCTGCATTCAGTAATTTTGGCGGGAACATTAGAAGATTTCAATCCGGATATGGTTGCAGGTCATTCACTGGGGGAGTTTTCAGCCTTGGTTGCGAACAAGACCTTAACCTTTGAAGATGCTTTGAGATTGGTTGCCAAACGCGCAATGGCCATGCAAAAGGCCTGTGAGATTCAGGAATCTACCATGGCTGCTGTTCTTGGCTTAGACGATAAAGTTGTTGAAGATATTTGCAAAGACATTGATGAGGTGGTTGTTGCGGCCAATTATAATTGTCCTGGTCAATTGGTCATTAGTGGAAGTGTTCCAGGAATCAATATGGCCTGTGAAAAGTTGACAGAAGCCGGAGCGAGAAGAGCTTTAGTTTTACCCGTAGGTGGTGCTTTTCATTCGCCACTAATGGAGCCAGCTAAGGCTGAATTAGAAACGGCAATTATGTCAACAAATTTTTCGGCACCAACATGTCCTGTATATCAGAATGTAACGGCAAATGCTATTTCCAATCCAAGCGAAATTCAAAAGAATTTGGTTAAGCAACTGACCTCACCTGTGAGATGGACGCAATCTGTCAAGCAAATGATTTCTGACGGTGCTGAATCTTTCACTGAAGTTGGTCCGGGTAAAGTTCTTCAAGGTTTGGTTCGCAAGATTGAAAGAGAAGTAGAGACCGCGAGTGCATGAAGAATTTTCTTTCCATTTTATTTATAATACTGTGTTTGAATGTTTCTGCCCAAGATGAGGCTTATGGAAATGAGCGCATTCAGAAGGGGCTAAAAAGTGGAACCAATTATATAGGCTTGACCAGTGGATATGGAACAAGTGAAAATGAATTCTTAGTTTCCATATTAAATGGAAGAACGGTTTCTGATCAAGTAGTCATCGGTCAAAGTTTCGGCTACAACTCTAACCGTATTTCAAATAATGAATTTCTTCTTGGTTATTTCGCTAGTCTCCATTTAGGAAAGTATCAGATTAAGCCTGTTCTAACAGCCAAAGTAGAATTAATGGTGGTTCCAGGTAGAGATGAATTTGATTGGTTTATTGGCGCGAAAACTTCACTGTCTCCTGGAGTCAGTTATCTTATTAATGAAGAGTGGGAGTTAACGCTCTTCGGTCAATTAAGTCATGTGCCATTCTCTGAAAGAAATGAAATCCTTCAAAATTCTTTCTTACCTAGATTGGAAATAGCGTACGTATTTTAAAAAAAAAAAGACCGCTTTTTAGGGCGGTCTTTCATTGTAAGCGATAGTTTCTTTAGTTCATTGTTAAATCCTCTAGAACCAGATTGATGGCCTTTTTCTTCTTGTCGAAGAAGTACATACAAACTTTTCCCGGTTTTGCTTTTAAAGCTCCTAACTTCAGGTTAGCAGCAGACCCTGCTAAATAAGCCGCATACTTTTTACTTAAAGGTCGTTTTTCCGTTTTGGACTCTTCTCCTTTATTAATCGTTGTTATTCCTAGATATGGATTTCCTGTGCCTAATTTCGCATCTTCAAAGTTCGTATAGACGATGGCTTTGTCTCCATTTTCGAGTTCTGTCTCGAATTCATAAGTAAACATTTTGAATTGCTTCATGTAATAAGCCAATGCTACTCCACCTGCTGATGCAATGTTCCCATCAACCAAAGCAGATTTATAGGGCTTTTCAATTTTATTGATGTCGACTGGGTTGCCTTGATCATCATAGTTGAAGATGATATAATCCATTACGGTGAATCCCATTGGAGGAGCTTGGCCTCCTCCGCCCATTGCACCTAAAACCGTTCCTGCTTTGACTGTCTTTCTAAATGTTTCGGATACTACTTGATAGCCTCCATCTGGACTTTGAATGATCTCATGGAAAACTACTTTTGGTTTCGATCCAATACTGAATTTTCTTGAAGTTGCTTTTAAGGCATCTTGAATTCCATTGTCCCAATCAATAGCATTGAATATTTCTTTATCTCCATTCGGCTTGAGCTTTAGAAAGAATACCCCGTCACTATTTGTTGAAACCCATTTCATACCATCGAAATACATTCCTGCAGTTACGACAGTTCCGTCATCTTCTATTAAGAAAGACGTGGGTTGAGCCGTAAGCTCACCGTTATATAATTCATATTCATAGATTTTATCTCCTGACCTGTCATCGAATGCGACTACTTTGCCCATAACCTTCTTTGACATCAAAGATGGTTTCTCCAATGAAATAATTACAAGCCTGCCATTTCCTGATTCGGCAACAGAAATTCCTGCCCAGCCTTTGTCTCTGGAATATGTTTTTTCCCACATGACTTGCATATCTCTATCAACTTTTTGAATCTGATAGCCCCATTTCTTTTCTTTGACGCTCTGGGTAACGTAGAATCCCGATCCGTCCGATGCAGGGAAAATTCGCGTGGACATTGCTGTCGCAATCTTTTTGTTGGGTACAGTTTCTTCCTTGACAATATTTCCTTGATCGTCAATTACAAAAAAGGTGTTGGTCTTTTTGTTCAGATCAATAAAATAGAAGAGGAAATCTTTTCCATTAAATTCTCCTCCTTTCATTAGTGCAGTTTTACGAACTTGCATAGGCACTTTTTTGATCAGATTAAGATCTAAATCATAAAGTTCAAGTACATATTCGATCATGCCTTTACCGGCTCGTTCAGAAAAATAAAATGTGTAAAATCCCTTGTCTTCAATTGATTTAACGCCTCTAAAATCTTTTCCTCTAACGCCATTTATTTGGACAGTTTGAGACTGGATAGTTCCAGCTAGAATCAATAAAATAAGGGATAGGATTAGGTTTTTCATTTTGAATAATTTATTAGATAGTGCGCAATTTAGTAATTTTGATAGCCAATAAAAAAATATGAATAAATCCATTATCGCCTTGTTCTTTCTATTTTCATTTACCAGCTTAGAAGTCGGTGCACAGAAGAAGAAAAAGGGACAGACACAAGGGCCAACATTTGGTTCGTATCAAACCAGCTCAACAAAGGAAGGAAAGCAAGAGTCTTTTTGGCCCAATGGCAATAAAAAGACGGAGTATATATTGAATAAGAAATTATTCAAAGAAGGGGCATATCAAAGTTGGTATGAAAACGGAAATCTTCATGTCAAGGAGATGTACAGGAATGGAAGAAGAGTTGGAAAGAGCGAAAAGTATTTTGAGAATGGCAAGAAAATGTCAGAAGGGAATTATGCATTAAAACACAAAATATCGGGAGAATTAATTACCGCTTTAGTAGGAAATATCTCATCAGATGCGATTGAAGTATTGCATGGGCCACATAAGGAATGGCATGAAAATGGGAAGTTGAAGAAGGAAAGTATATACGATAGAGGAGTGCAAGAAGGAGAAGTCAAAGAATACCATGAGAATGGTTATTTGATGGCGAGATATAGTGTCGTGAGAGAAAGAAAAGAAGGAAATTATGAAAGGTATTTTGAAAATGGTGAAACTGAAGTGTTTGGATATTACGAGAGAAATGAAAAGGAAGGGAAATGGAAAGAGGTGTATCAAAACGGTCAATTGAAATTTGAAGAAATATATAAATCGGATAAAAGGATCAATCAAAAATGGTCAAGTTACCATCCGAACGGTGAATTAATGGAAGAAGGGCTCTATGTAAATGCACGGAAAAACGGTCCTTGGAAAGCCTGGCATGACAATGGCCAACAAAAAAGTGGAATGGAGTATCGAGAAGGAATGATCGTTGGAAAGAATGTTGAATTTTATGCGAATGGGAATAAAAAGTGGGAAGGGTACTACAAAGAAAATGTCGTAGGTTCCAGACGAGGCAAGAGGGATGGTATTTGGATGGACTTTCACGAAAACGGTCAAATGATGAGAAAGCAGACATTTGTCAATGGATATCCCGAAGGAAAAGTTGAAGAGTGGTATGCTAGTGGGAATAAGAAGTTTCGATCTTCCTATGTAAGCAATCCTTTGAAAACGAAAGATTCAATGCTCAGCGGAGCCAGCACCGAATGGTACGATAATGGACAGATTAAAAGCGAAGGGGTTTATTGGAAAGGAGTTCGCGATGGTGAATGGAAGGAGTATACTGAGGAAGGTCAAGTGACTTTAGAAGCATTTTATGATCGATCAAAGTTTGCTGGAGATGTCACAAAATATTATGCTACTGGAGAGAAAAAGTCTACAGGGACTTATTTGCTTGGAAAAAAAGATCTGTTAACAGGAGAATTTAAAGAGTGGTACATCAATGGCAATCGCAAATTTGAAGGAAATTACATCAAAGGTGAAAAATCTGGAATATGCAGATGGTTTTATAAAGATGGTCAGCTCCAAAAAGAAGCTGTTTATGAAAAAGATAATTATGCAGGTTTCGTAAGGGAATTTTATCCCGATGGCTCAAAGAAAATAGAAGGTGAATATGCGAAAGGTGTGAACCAAGGATTGAAAAACGGAGCATGGAAAGTTTGGAATGAAGACGGTGAATTAATCAAGAATGAGAAGTATAAAAACGGCAGATTGCAATAAGCAATGATGAGGTATATACTGTTTTTGTTTTTGATAATAAATGCTCCAGCATTCGGACAGAATGTGGATGAAATCAAGCGGGATGGCTCTTTTTCCTATCAAGATGAACAGACCTTAAAATCACGACTGAATCAATATGATAAGCACTATGGGGGTTTTAGCATTCGACCGGCAGCGGATAACGAAGAGCTCTTTGGTGTGTTTTATATGTTGTTTTATGAGTACGGCTATCTCCTTATGCCAAAAAATGATGCGTTCAATGTCAGTTTGAATGCAATGCCTCAAATTTCCTTAATCCCCTTGGGAGGATTTAGTATTCCGGTTTCAATCAATGCAAATTTTGGAAGTGAAGCCAGCACTGAGTTCGGGGATTTAGGCCTTTCTCTTGGCTTTGGCTATGATGCTGTTTTTGTTCTTCCCGACTATAATGAGTCATCTCCTTTTTTCAGAATGGGGATTGGAGTAGAGAACTTTTATTGTAGTTTTCAATACAATTCACGTGAACAAAATTTCTTCAGATACGCGATTAGTGCTGGGGTGAAATTTGATTGGTAAATTCTTCCTTTAGAGCACTTTATTCAATAAATCCCGCTCTAATAATTTATGACAATAAGGCATTCGGCTCGTATGGTTTTCAAGGATTGCCAAGTGATCTAATCGATGGCAATCGGTACCGACCAATTCGATCATTTCTTGATCTACCATCCATTCAGCAATTTGACGAGCTTCTGGAGAATAGTACCCGCTTAAAGAATTGATATTCAATTGAAATAAGACCCCTTTGTCCTTCAGCTCTTTGTATTTACTGTATTCGTTCTTCCAATAAGTATATCGCTCCGGGTGAGCAAGAATTGGAATAAGTCCATTGCTTTGAATAGTAAAGACAATTTGATTTAAGAATATGGGCTCGGAAACAAAAGGCAATTCAAAAAGAAGATACTTGTTGTGAATAGGAATGACTTCTTTCGACTCAATTTTTCTTTCCAAATCATCATCTAAATAATACTCGGCAGATGCATCCATTTTTATCTGCACGTTTCGATTGGCTAATTCCCCTTGAACACCTTCGAGCCCAGCAATGATTTTTTCTTTGTCATTGCGGTAATAATCATTCATTACATGTGGAGTGGTGATGATTTTCTTGAATCCCAATTCAACAAATTTTTGAATCATCTCAATACTTTCGTTGAGCGTTTTTGCTCCATCATCAATACCCGGTATAAGGTGAGAATGAATATCAGTATGCAATACGGATAAGTCTGCTGGATCGAGCAGTTCTTCCTTTCTTTTGAATAGGCGAGAGAAAATTCCCAAAATTAAATTTTGTAATGTTCTTGGTAGTATTCTTGATAGGCTCCTGAAGTAACCTTTTCAAGCCAATCAGTATTCTCTAAATACCAATCTATCGTTTTTTCAAGTCCTTTTGAAAAAGACATTTCAGCTTTCCATCCCAACTGCGTTTCAATCTTTTGCGTGTTTATTGCATAGCGCTTATCATGCCCTTTGCGATCTTCGACAAATTGGATGAGGCCTTGCGAAAAATTCTGTGGTCGGTTTAATTTTTCATCCATAATACGGCAAATTTCCATTACCAAATCGATGTTTTTCCATTCACTATTTCCGCCAATATTATAGGTTTCACGTGTTTTTCCTTCATGAAATATAAGATCAATTGCTTTTACATGATCTTCAACCCACAACCAATCGCGCACATTGCTTCCGTCTCCGTATACGGGTAAAGGAATTTCTTTTTTGATGTTATTAATCATCAAAGGAATTAGCTTTTCTGGGAATTGAAAAGGTCCATAATTGTTTGAGCAGTTCGAAAGTATGACCGGAATCTTGAACGTATGGCTATAGGCTCTTACCAAATGGTCTGCACTCGCCTTACTCGCGGAATAAGGGCTTTTTGGATCATAGGGTGTACTTTCCGTAAAATAGCCATCATCTCCTAAAGAGCCATAGACTTCATCAGTAGAAACTTGGTAAAACAATTTGCCATCAAAATCACTTCCCCAAATGGATAAGCAAGCTGCAATTAAATTAACGGTGCCAACTATATTGGTTTGAACAAAATCATCTGGAGAGCTGATGGATCTGTCCACGTGGGATTCAGCAGCAAGATGAATAACACCGTCAAATTGATGTTCTCCAAATAGTCCTTTCAAATAGTCCTTATCTGTAATGTCACCCCTTTCAAACATATAGTTCTCTTCGGGTTCGACATCAATCAAATTCAATAAATTACCTGCATAGGTCAACTTATCGAGATTGACAATTTTGTATTCGGGATACTTTTTGACGAAGTGCCGTACGACATGAGATCCGATAAAACCAGCTCCGCCTGTTATTAGAAGTGTTTTTTTATATGTCACAAGCTCCAGTAATTCATATCGGGGAATTGATGTTTATAGATCCCCTTTATGTCTACTAAGATAGCATCTTCTTCCATAATTTCTTTGAAGTCACCTTCGCCCATACTGACGTATTCATCGTGATTCACAGCTACAATTACAGCATGATATTTTCCTGTCGGAGAATCGGCCAAACGATAACCGTATTCATGTTGAACTTCATCAGAATCCGCATATGGATCAACTACATCAACTTTAACTCCGAACGACTCCATTTCTGTGATTACATCGATAACTTTTGAGTTTCTGATATCGGAGACGTTTTCTTTAAATGTAGCTCCCATGATTAAGACACGCGCATCTTGACTATTTACGCCATTAGCAATCATTTTCTTGACCGTTTGTTTACCTACGTAAAATCCCATTGAGTCATTAACGTATCTTCCCGATCCAATTATCTTGGTATGATAACCCAATTGCTTTGCCTTATGGGCTAAGTAATAAGGATCTACACCAATACAATGTCCGCCAACTAATCCTGGTCTAAAATTAAGGAAGTTCCATTTTGTGCCTGCTGCTTCAAGAACATCATAAGTATTGATGTTCATGCGATTGAAGATGATCGAAAGTTCATTGATCAAAGCAATATTGACATCTCTTTGAGTGTTTTCAATGATCTTTGCTGCCTCTGCCACTTTAATGCTTGCTGATCTGTGAACGCCTGCATCAACTACCAATTCGTAAACTTTTGCAATTTGATCCAAAGATTCATCTGTATCTCCTGATACAACTTTTACAATTGAAGACAGTGTATGCACTTTGTCACCTGGGTTGATTCGCTCAGGAGAATAGCCCACATTAAAATCTTCTTTCCATTTCAGTCGTGAGATCTCTTCCAAAACGGGAATACAATCTTCTTCCGTACAACCAGGGTAAACCGTTGACTCGTAGACAACATAATCTCCTTTTTTTAGCACCATAGCAACGGAGCGAGAAGCACCTATTACCGGTTTCAAATCAGGCAGATTACTTTCGTTTATAGGTGTCGGGACAGCTACAATAAAGAATTTTACATCGTCCAGTTCATTAGGATCTGCCGTGAATTCTATATCGGCATTTTCAAAATCGGCCTCAACAAGTTCATTACTGGGGTCAACTTTATTTTTCATCATATCAATTCGATCTTGATTGATGTCAAATCCAACTACCTTAATTTTTTTAGCAAATTCGAGGGCGATAGGTAAACCTACATAACCCAAACCAATAACTGCTAGTTTCGCTTCTTTCGCAATAAGTTGATCGTATATCATTTTAGGTGATTCAATGGGCACCCCTTCTGGAGCTACCTGGTTAGATTCCTTGGCTTGCAAATTTCTTGAGTTCATATTGTTTATCTCTAACTTCGTAAATTCGTTCTATTATATCTACAACCTTTAAGCCTTCCAACACATTCGTTGTTTCTACATTTCTATTTTTGAGCGTGTCTACCACATTCTCTATAATATAATGATGGTTAGCTGCGCTGCCTTTATAGTGCCCATAATCATTTGGAGGTGCACCTTCAGGTAATTCAGGCATCTCGTAATCATCGATGTGGCAATAATTGACTTCGTTCATGTATTGCCCACCAACTTTAATTGTTCCTCGGCTACCCATGACTGTTAAACTGCTTTCAAAGTTTTTATCCCAAACTGCAGTAGAGTAATTGATGCTTCCCATTCCACCTTTTACAAAGTCAAAAAGCACAGTTCCTGTGTCTTCAAAGTCCGTTGAATGACTGTGGTTAAAGTCTCTGAATTTGCCCTGAATATTTTTGATGTCTCCGAAAAGCCAATACATTAAGTCGATAAAGTGTGAGAACTGTGTGTAAAGCGTTCCTCCATCTAAATCTTGTGTTCCTTTCCAACCGCCTTTCTTGTAATAGCGGTCATCTCTATTCCAATAACAATTCACATTGACCATGTAAATATCACCCAGTAGGTTGCGATTTACAATATCCTTTAACCATTCAGAAGGTGGGGAATATCTATTCTGCATAACACAGAAGACTTTTTTATTATTGGTCAAGGATTCGTGAATCATTTCCTCACAAATACTCTTTGAGAGACCAATCGGCTTTTCAACGACCACATTCTTTCCTGCTTTTAATGCTTTTATGGCTTGCTTGGCATGCAATCCATTTGGCGTGCAAATGCAAATTACATCTGCTTGAGGAGTATTTGCCAATAGATCTTCAATACTATGATAATAGGGCACATCGAATTGATCAATTGCCAATTTTTCTCTCTCTTTGATGTCACAAAGCGCAACGAGCTCTGCTTCTGGGTTTTGCTCAATCATGGTGGCATGACGCTTTCCAATATGCCCACTTCCAACTACAGCAAATTTTATGGTTTCATTCACATTACTCATGGTTTAATTTTATTACACGATCGTTTTCTAGTTTGTATTTTTCTTTGCTTTCCGGACATGTGGCAATATTTTGATCATTGAATTCCAGTCGATGACCGTACTCGCTCATCCATCCAATTTGCTTTCCTGGATTTCCAACGATTAGCGCGAAGTCTGGAACTTCTTTAGTCACCACACTTCCTGCTCCGATAAAAGCAAATTCTCCAATATCATTACCGCATACTATTGTTGCATTCGCTCCGATTGACGCTCCTTTCTTAACTCGAGTTCTGGAATATTGATTTCTTCTATTAACAGCAGAACGCGGGTTTATGACATTCGTGAAAACCATGCTCGGACCGAGGAATACATCATCTTCACAGATTACACCTGTATAGATCGAAACATTATTTTGCACTTTGACATTGCTCCCTAAAACGACTTCGGGTGAAATGACTACATTTTGCCCGATATTGCATTTTTCTCCAATGGTACAATTGGGCATAATGTGGCTGAAGTGCCATATTTTGGTGCCTTCACCAATATTGCAGCCTTCATCAATAACAGCGGTTTCATGTGCAAAATAGTTCATCTTATCTCTTTATGTATTCATCAAAATTCGAATGGTCTTTCTTGTACCATTCAGCTTCTGGCAAATTCTTAAAATAAGCATATGTCTTTTTCAATCCTTCCTCACGCGAAACCTTTGGTTCCCACTCTAATAGAGCTTTTGCTTTGCTGATATCAGGTTGACGTTGTTTAGGATCGTCTTTTGGCAGTTCTTGATATACGATTTTTTGATCGGTTTGGGTTAGCTTTATGATCTCTTTTGCAAAAGCTTCAATACTTATTTCATCAGGATTCCCAATATTTACGGGTTCTGTACAATCGCTATGCAATAGTCGAAAAATCCCTTCGACCAAATCTTCAACATAACAAAAGGAACGTGTTTGAGAACCATCTCCAAATACCGTGATATCCTCGCCCCTCAGCGCTTGGCCAATAAATGCAGGTAGTGCGCGCCCATCATTTAAGCGCATTCGAGGGCCATACGTATTGAAGATGCGCACTATTCTCGTTTCTAATCCATGAAAACGATGGTAGGCCATTGTGATCGCCTCTTGAAAGCGCTTTGCTTCATCATACACCCCTCGCGGACCAATTGGGTTTACATTTCCCCAATAATCCTCTTTTTGTGGGTGGACTAAAGGATCTCCATAGATTTCTGAAGTAGAGGCTACAAGAATTCTTGCATTTTTTGCTTTCGCCAAACCCAAAAGGTTGTGCGTTCCTAATGACCCTACTTTTAACGTCTGAATTGGTATTTTCAAATAGTCTATAGGACTAGCTGGACTTGCAAAATGCAAAATGTAGTCTAAATCGCCCGCAACATGAACGAATTTGGATACATCGTGATGATGGAATTCGAAATTCCTTTCGGGCATCAAGTGCTTGATATTTTCCATGGATCCTGTGATCAGATTGTCCATGCCAATCACCTCCATGCCATCAGTCATTGCACGATCGCACAGATGAGAACCTAAAAATCCAGCAGCTCCTGTAATCAGTATCCTTTTCATCTGAGGATAGTGGACTTTATGTGAGCATTCATAGTTTCTCGACCAATACTTTCATAGTAGAAACCGTTTTCATTCATTCGCTCTAAGTCATAAAGGTTTCTACCATCAAAAATGACTTTTTCTTTCATGGTTTCAGCAATCCGACCAAAATCTGGGTTTCTGAAAACGGACCATTCTGTCGCAATAATTAGTGCATCTGCACCATTTAATGCATCGTACATATTGTCCGCATATTCTACTAAATCAGGAAACTGTTTTGCTGTATTGTCCATTCCTTCGGGGTCGAATGCAATAACTTTAGCACCTAACTCCTTCAATGCTTTGGCCATGTAAATGGCCGGAGCTTCTCGAATATCATCTGTATTTGGTTTGAAGGCTAAGCCCCATAATGCAAATGTCTTATCACTTAAATCTCTTCCGTAGAATAATTTGATTTTTTCAACTAAAATGAGTTTTTGTCGATTATTGACATCGAGTACCGCATTTAAAATCTCAAAGTCAAATTCCTCTTTTTGCCCAGAGTGATGAAGCGCCAGAACGTCTTTGGGAAAGCAACTTCCTCCGTATCCAATTCCCGGAAAAAGAAAACGCTTTCCAATGCGAGAGTCAGTGCCCATACCTAATCGCACTTTGTCTACATCTGCCCCTACAATTTCACAGAAGTTTGCGATCTCATTCATGAAGGTGATTTTAGTCGCAAGGAATGAATTGGCTGCGTATTTTGTCAATTCAGCCGATTTTTCGTCCATGAAGATGATAGGATTTCCTTGGCGTATAAATGGCTTGTACAATTCTTCCATCTCCTGTCTCGCTCTTTCAGAACTTGTGCCAACAACAACTCTTTCAGGTTTTAAAAAATCGTCAACAGCGAAACCTTCTCTTAGAAATTCAGGATTGGAAACGACATCAAATTCGCGAGTGCAATTCGCTGCTATCGTAGCGTGAACCTTCTCAGCTGTTCCAACTGGAACGGTGCTTTTGTCCACGATTACTTTATATTCCTCAATAATATTTCCAATATCGCTGGCTACATTTAGAACATAGCTCAAATCTGCTGAACCGTCCTCTCCAGGAGGTGTTGGTAAAGCCAGAAAAATAATCTCTGCAAAATCCACAGCTTCCTTCAAATTTGTGGTAAATCTAAGTCTGTTCTGTTTGAGATTTCGTTCAAAGATGACATCTAAATGCGGCTCATAGATCGGAATATGCCCATTGCGCATTTGCTCTACTTTTTGTTCGTCAATGTCGACACAGATTACTTCATTACCTGTTTCGGCAAAGCAAGTACCTGTTACCAGGCCGACATAGCCTGAACCTACAACTGCTACCCTTTTCATTTTAGTTTAAACTGTTATTCCAATAAATTCTTTTACGTTTTCAGAAATGTATGTCAGTTGTTCTTCAGTGAGATGCGTGTGCATCGGAAGAGAAAAAACACCTTCGCACAAAGATTCTGTAACCGGAAAGTCTCCATCTCCATATCTGTCAGATTTATAGGCCTTCTGAAAGTGCAAGGGCACAGGATAATATACCATTGCAGGGATATCTCTTTCCTTCAAATATTCAATCAAAGCAAATCTATCGATTCCTTTTGATTTTAGCGTGTATTGATGAAATACGTGCGTAGAATTTGAAGCCCGGTAAGGAGTGCTTAAATGGTCGAGTTCCTCGAAGGTTTGATCATAAAAAGCAGCGGCTTTGTTCCGATTTTCAGCATATTCATCCAGCCTTCTAAGTTTGATTCGCAGAATTGCAGCTTGTATACTATCCAATCTGGAATTGACACCGACAAAGTCGTGATAGTATCTTTTCACTTGTCCGTGATTCGCAATCATTCTTATTTGAGATGCAAGCTCATCATCATTGCAAAAGATAGCCCCTCCATCTCCGTAACATCCCAGGTTCTTAGAAGGGAAAAAAGAAGTCGTACCAACATGACCTATTGTCCCCGTTCTTTTTTTGCTGCCATCAGAAAATGTATATTCTGATCCAATGGCTTGAGCGGTGTCTTCAATGACAAATAGGTTATGCTCCTCTGCCAATTTCATTAAGGGTTCCATGTCCGCACTTTGTCCAAAGAGATGCACAGGAACAATCGCTTTTGTCTTGGGCGTGATCGCTTTTCTAATAGCTTCTATATCAATATTGAATGTGTCAGGATTGACATCTACGAGAACAGGGGTGAGCTGAAGTAAAGCAATTACCTCAGCTGTGGCTACATAGGTGAAGCTGGCTGTTATTACTTCATCTCCAGGTTGTAAACCCAGGCCCATCATTGCAATTTGCAAAGCATCTGTTCCATTTGCACATGGAATTACATGTTTTACACCCATGTATTCTTCCAATTCAGCTTGAAAGGCCTTGACTTCAGGTCCGTTGATATAGGCCGAAGAACGAATGACATCGATAACGGCTTGATCTATTTCGTTTTTCACATCCTCGTATTGAGCGAGGAGGTCTACCATTTGTATTTTTCTCATAGTTTAAGATAGTGTGCGAAGATAATTGAAATGCCTCGTTAGAAATGCACCTTTATCAATTAAATTCAAAAGTTCGATTGATTAAAAATTGTACGTTTGTCATCTATATGCGTCTAGGAATATTCTCATTTTTCGGTATTTGGTTGCTCTTATTTAATTTTACACATGGGCAGAGCAATTCTCGTGACTCTTTATTAGCAATTCACGCTGTCGGATTTGGAGGAGGAATACAATTGCCTTTTGCTGATATGAGCGAGCGATTTGGAGCCAATGGTAGCGTTGGATTCTCCTATTCTTTCAAGACAAAATCAAATTTATTAATTGGAGCTGAAGGAAGTTTGCTTTTTGGGTCTAACGTAAAAAACAACATTTCCTTAGCGGCCGATATACGAACGCTTGATGGATTCTTTATAGATAACCAGGGCCAATTGGCCGAAGTGCTCATTCAAGAGAGAGGACTTGATACACGTTTGACTCTTGGAAAAATATTTCCGGGATTGGGACCTAATTTGAACAGTGGGATTTTGGTGAAATTTGGGCTCGGCTTTTTACAACATCGTATTCGATTTGAAGCCAGGCAAAATGAAGTGCCTCAAATTGAAGGAGATGCGCAAAGCGGATACGATCGATTAAGCAATGGTATTTCCATTTCTCAGTTTGTAGGTTATCATCAGTATGGAAACAGAAATAGATTAAACTTTTCTGTTGGGATTGAATTTATAGAAGCATTTACCCAAAGCAGAAGAGATTACAATATTGATCTCATGAGAAAAGATACCGAGAATCGACTTGACGGTCTGGTGGGCATAAAAGCCATTTGGATGATTCCTATCGTAAATCGGTCATCTGAAAAGTACTTCACCTATTGACAATTCTGTATAACATAGGTATTCATTTCTTCATTTTATTTCTTCGTCTTGCGGCTTTACTCGGCCACGATAAAGCGCGAAGAGCGGTCAAAGGAAGAGTAAACGTATTCGAAAGATTACAAAAAGAATTCAGTGAGAACGATTCACCTGTAGTTTGGTTTCATGCCTCTTCATTGGGTGAATATGAACTTGGAAGACCTTTGATTGAGGCATTTTCAAGGGACAAAAATTACAAAGTGCTCATCAGTTTTTTCTCTCCCTCTGGATATGAGAATTTCCAATCAAAAGAAGACAATCAATTTTTGACCTACTTGCCATTCGATACGCGAAGTAACTCAAGGAGGTTTATACAACAGATTAATCCTGAGAAGGTATTTTTTTTGAAGAATGACTTATGGTTCAATTATTTGAACGAGCTAAATAGGAGAGCGGTGAATACCTATGTTGTGTCTGGCCTATTTAAACCCAAACAATTTTTTTTCAAATTCAGATGGAAAAGATTCGAAGAAGTGCTAAAGAACTTAACGCATATTTTTCTAGTTAATGAATCTTCTCATAAGTTCTTAAGGACGAAGGGTTTTTCCAATATTACACTTGCTGGTGATCTGCGAATGGATAGAGTATTAGCAATCAAAAGTGAAGGTGTTCGGCTTGAAGAAATTGAGTATTTTAAGTCAACTCAGCCCATGATCCTTCTGGGTTCATCTTGGGAAAAGGAAGAGGAATTAATTGCAGAATTTTTAAAAGTTCAGCCCAATACGTGCAGGGTCATTATTGCGCCTCATGAAATAGGAAAAAAGCGCATTGATTCTTTGAAAGAGCGATTTCCCAATGCCGCTTTATTTTCAAATTTCAAGAATGGAAGTGAGGCAAGTGATATACTAATAATCGATCAAATAGGTCTGCTAAAGTATATATATTGCTATGCAGATATCGCGATAATTGGAGGAGCTTGGGGCAGAGGACTGCACAATTGTTTAGAGGCTGCTGTTTTCAATCTTCCTTTACTCTTTGGTCCGAGAATTCAATCCTTCCAAGAGGCACTCGATTTGGTTGAATTGCAAGGGGCAATGAGTATTTCAAATCAAGATGAATTCAATGCTGAATTGCTTGAGCTTTTGAATAATGAGAAGAAACGAATGGAAATGGGAATCAATGCGGGCAACTATGTCTCACAAAGTAAAGGGGCTGTAGACCGCATTTTAAAAGCTTTATAAAAAGAGTGACTCTTTGGCCATCATTCCATTGCAACTACTTTTTGATCATCTTTTTGCGAAATACGTCATTTCCAGATCGAATTTCCACTACGTAGGTTCCAGTGCTTAAGTTGCTTGTTTCAATTGTCTTGTTTTGAATATTAAAACGTTGATCAAGCAATCTTCCCTTAAGATCAAAAAACCGGATTTCGTCAATATTTATATCACTTTGCAATTGAATGAATTCGTTAAAGGGATTTGGGAAAAGATGTATTTCTATTTCGTTTAAATCACTTAGGCCAATGGGCTCCTGAAACAGTGAGTCAAGAGGGAAGCTCATAATTGACCGCGCAAATGTTCCGGCAACAAGGCGATTCATTTCGCTGTCTATTTCAATATCAAAGACGGGAATTAAGGGCATGTTATTTCCAATTCGTAGCCATTCAACACCTTGATCAATACTGAAATATACACCAACATCTGTCGCAATAAAGAGCGTGTCATCACCCATCATTTCGATATGATTAATTGGGATTTCAGGGAGGTCGCCCGAAATGTCAATCCAGTTGTCGCCATAGTCTAATGACATATGGAGATGCGAAATATTATCATTGTCTTTATAGCCATTATGTGTAACGAACAAGACATTTTCATTATCACTTGAGGCTTTGATATTGGTGACGTATCGTTCCGGTAATCCCTCAGTTATATCCGTCCAATTATTTCCACCGTCAAGCGTTCTCCAAACATTACCATCCGTTGTTCCTCCATAAATTATGTCCTCATTAATTGGGCTTTCTGCAACCGTAGAAATCGTATTGAAAGAGCCACCAAGAACGTCTCCATCAGTAATATCATCGCTGATTGGGTACCAAGATCCATAGGGAGCATCGTCAATTCGATATATTCGGTAGGTGCCCGTATAGAATCTAGAAGTGCTATGGGCGCTCATAATATAGGGCATATCCCAAAATCTTCTGTCTGCGTCATCAATTCCAAAGGTCCAAGATTGAAAACCAAAACCATCATCAAATACCAATCCTCCCCGCTGCGTTTCAGCATAAAATAGATCAGAATTTTCGGGGTCATAAGTAGGCTGAAAGCCATCACCTCCGTAAACTCTTGGCCAGTTCACAAGATCTTGAAAAGAACCTTCTGTTGTTCCATTGTCTTGTGCGCCTCCTGCATAAATGCCGGGATTATGTGGATCGATCGCTATGCGGTAGAATTGTGTTATCGGTAAGTTCTCTATATCAATCCAATTTCCATTAAATGCATTTTCATGTTTGTAAAGACCACCATCGGTAGCAAGAAAACGCAGGTTTTCATCGTAATAAACGAGATCGTGTTTGTCTGCATGTACCTCGTATGTCCACCATACGGGAGCAGTCTCTTCCCAAGATTGTCCGTTGTTAAATGAGGTGTAGAGTCCAACCCCTAAAACTGTAATTTCTTGGTCATCAAAGGGGTTCATCCTTATTTTTCCGAAGTACCATCCAAATCCACCTAAAGCATTTTCAAGACCAGTGATGCCTAGAGCATCCCAGGAATCTCCACCATTTTCAGTGCGGTAAATTCCCCCGACTTGCATGTCTTGCCCAACATATAGTGCTACCAAAGTTTCTGAATCTTGGGCAGATATGTCTAGGCCAATTCGGACCTGATCGTTACCGGGGAGTCCATTTGTTAATTGAATCCAGCTTTCTCCGCCATCAATGGTTTTAAAGATTTTCGAGTCATCTTCATAAACGACCGACTCGGTGTTATTTCGGATTCTATCCCATGATGCAGCATAAAGTATTTGCGGATTTGTTGGGTCCATGACAATATCAATGATGCCAGCATCATCCGAAACAAAGAGAATTTGTTCCCATGATTGACCTCCATCTTGGCTCCTATATAAACCGCGATCATTGCTCGTTTCAAAAGGAAGCCCCATACTCGCTGCATAAATGATTTGGTTGTCACTCGGGTTAATAGCGATTTCCGAAATGATACCTGCATTATTCAAACCAATATTTACCCATGTGTCCCCATTATCAGGACTGCGATATACACCATTTCCAGGATGAGGAAGAATAGTGATATTCGGATCTCCAGTGCCTGTATATATGATTTGAGGATCGACAGGGTCAAATACAATGTCTCCAATTGCAAGGTATTCAAAACCATCAGCTACCGATTGCCAATCATCTCCTCCATTAAGCGTTCTATACAAACCACCTGTCGATGAGCCGGTGAAAATAATATCAGGATTTGTAGGGTGAATGGCAACCGAATTTAACCTTCCTCCAATATTTGTAGGGCCTTCTTGTCGCCATGGACTATCCGGACCATTATTTTTTGATTGACTTTGTTCAGCCAATTCCGCGTGATTTGCAAAGGCAGTTCTCAGCGCTTTCATATCCATCATTTGATCTGGAAATGTTCGTGCAAAGAGCATGTTTTGGGTAGGAAGAGTCTTCTTTTCAGTTTTGCTTAGGGTACTGTCTTTTTCTTGGCAAGAGCAGAAGAATAGAGTAATAAGGGCAAGAAGAATTATACGCATAGTTGAAAGTATAAAATTTGCCTCAATAATTAGACAGAGAAAAGCGCATTTCATTTCATTCTTAAACAAAGAATTTTTTACATTTGCCGTCCTCGAAATTTCGAGACAAGCGAAAGTAGCTCAGCTGGTAGAGCACGACCTTGCCAAGGTCGGGGTCGCGGGTTCGAATCCCGTCTTTCGCTCTTTTTTTACCCTGGTGGTGGAATTGGTAGACACGCAAGACTTAAAATCTTGTGGCCTTAGGGCCGTGCGGGTTCAAGTCCCGCCCGGGGTACAGAGAAGATCAGCCGAAGCATTGCTTCGGCTTTTTTGTTGGAATGAACCGAGAGAAGCTTGCTTCGTGCAGGAAAGTTAAAACAGAAAAGAGCCGTGAAATGGCTAGCAGTTATTTTGACCTTTTTTAGTTGAATTAATCAATGCGCTCTCGAATTTCCTGCGAAAGTTCTCTTCCTTTTCTATCAATTTGTACAAACCATACCCGTGTAGTGCATTCTCGGTTGAAAACATCTGTGTTAGAACTGCATTCTTGTTTGCTCCCCTTGATGAGAAAACCCTTCTCGTTTTCCTCGGCTATATAGGCATATTCATTGTAAAAATCGCCATAAGTCTTTTGCCACTGTTTTTTTCCTTGTCTATCTGTTTTTATGACAAACATATCATAATTGCCATTCCCATAGGAACTGGTTGCGCCTGTGATGAGGTATCCATCATCTGAACTTAGAATTGAAAAGGCTTTATCATAACTATTCCCACCAAACCTTTCCGACCAGATCTCATTACCTAAACTGTCGTTTTGAGTCAATAGAATATCTGAAGCATTTCCATTGATTGATTCGATCGTATTTACCTGAATAGAGCCTCTTGCATTGGCTATTTTCGATTGATAGTTCAAAGAACTTCTTTTTCTAAATCGATTGTTTCTAGCACGTTCTTTGAGTGTGACCAATATGTCTAGGGGGCGATCGAATGCATCTCTTTTAACTTTTAGAATAAAATTAGAGGCCAATAGCTCATTCCTATTGAGGATTTTTATTTTACGTTTTCTATCACGGTTAGAAAAAGATAGACTGAGTTGATCATTTTCATCCTGCGTAATTTCAAAGCTCATTTCCAACTCAGTGCTGTAATACTCTCCCGCAAAACCTTGAATGTCCGAAAGAGTGGCAGGCAAATAAGACGTCCTGTAATATTCTGATTTCTTGCCTGAGGGATAAAATAAATGGAGCCCGTCTTTAAAAGACCTAATTTTTATATCGGAGTTTCGACCAAGTGAGAAAACATTTTTTCTTTCAGGAAGCAATTCTTGAGTATAACTAGCATAAGCCCAAAATAATTTGCCTTCCTTTTCCTCGATGCGAATGAGCTCGTCATCTGGAGAATAATACTGACCGATAATTTCAAAATTATCTTCATTCTCAATGGATTCAAATAGCTTTCGATCGTAAGAGGATTCGATAGTTCTCTCCGAAAGAATCAATCGGCTGACTTCATCCGCTATATCACCACTCCAGAGATTACCATTGTTACTCATGACGAATACAGTCAATTTATCCTCAGGAAATCGACTTACATGAGAATGATAACCAAACGTTGATCCCGAATGATAGCGTGCTGGCCTCCCCAGTCTATTCCCTATTTCTAAGCCATATCCGTATTTTGTGATTTTGCTGTTCGGAATGGGGTCTTGGCTTTTTGCAAAGTAGTCATCCTTATTCGCTTCTGACAGATGAAGCAATTGCTCAAAATGCAATTGATCGCTCAATGTGGTAAAAAGAAATCCATCACCATTGCATTTAGTGAGCATGGGGGTTTGGAGCCAAACACCATCTCCCCAATCAGAATAGGGGTCCGCTCTATTGGGAATAATTCCCATGTATTTTGATACAAATTCGCTTTGGTTCATTCCAAGCTTTTGGAAAAAGCTCTTCGAGTAATCGTTGAATTTTTTACCGCTTACGTTTTCAATGATTTCTGCCAGAATGGTATAGCCAGAGTTGCTGTAGAGGTAATCTGATCCAGGTTCAAAAACGACATCTTCTTGTTTTTTGAGTAGTTCAATTACATCATCATTGTCCAAGCCTATTTGTTTCCATGCAGCTTGATTTTTCATTTCAAGGATGAACAAATAGTCTCTAATTCCGCTGCTATGATTGAGGAGATGTTTAATCTTGATTTCTTCCTTCACACGTGGAAATAAACTGGGAATAAACTTTCTAATGTCATCCTCTATGCTCAGTTTATTTGCCAATGCCAGTTCTAATATCATGATAGCGGTGAATTGTTTGGCTGTAGATGCGATATTAAATCGTGTCTTTTCATTTATTCGAATCTTATGTTCGAGATTGGCAAAACCGTAGTATTCTTCAAACAGGATTTCTCCATTCTGAACAATTCCCAATGCAAAACCCGGATGTTCTGCATCAATATACTGTGACAATAAATGAGAGAGGGTCTCTTTATCGATGTTCGAATTAGACTGAGCATTGAAAGCGATAGAAAGCAAAAGGAAACAAAGGGAGACTGCACTTCGATAGATCATGACTTAAATTAGAGGACAAAACTAATTTTCAGGCAAAGAACAAGCGCTTCAAATCATCATTTGAACCTTATTTTAAAAATGATTTTTTAAAATATACTGTTTAGGGCTTAATCCAGTATGTTTTTTGAAAGCCCTATTAAAAGTGGTTTTTGAATTGAAACCGCAGTCTAGGGCAATGGCGAGTAAAGTGTTTTGAGCATGTTCTCCTTTTTTTAATTTTTCAATGACTGCCCTTGCTCTTTTTGCGTTCACGAGGTCGTTGAAATTCAAATCATATTCCTGATTAATCGTCTTAGATATGACATTTCTATTGGTTTTTAAAATAACAGCCAATTCCGATAGCGTTAAGTTTGAATGGGTATGTATTTTTTCTACTTCGAAAAGATGATCAATCTTTTCCTTCCACTTATATAAAGATGCATCTCTCTGAGCATGGCTTTCTATATTGAATTCATCGGTTTTTTCTTTCTCTTCAAAATCGAAGGCAGCCGGCATCGAAAGGTGAAAAGAAGATTTAATGGTATGTGTATAACCTGCTATTGATATATACATCAGTAATACCGAAAAACACAAGTAATACCAATATTTACTTCCAAATTCTCCCCATTCGGGATTTAGGATGAAAAAAAGCACTCTTAATATCAAAATGAGCGCAAAAACAAGGGCAAAATGTTTAATCCAATTAAAGGAAATAGCATCTGCAAAACTCACTTCTTGAACCGCAGCTCTGCGATATGATATGTAAAATTGATAGCTTCGAGTCAGATAGAACATCATTGATATCAGCCCTGCCATTTGGTACCAAAAATCAAGATCCATGTCCTTTCCATCGGCATAGAAATAAAATGTGTCCAATAGTATTTTGTCTACTATAAACACTACTAAAATGTAAAAGGCATAAAGGATCGCAGGAAGGAAGTGAATAATGTCTTTTTTGCGAAGTCGAAATTTTCTATTGAGTAATGTTCTTACATAAAAATAAAAGACAGGACCGATTAATAGTAATTGTTGAAAAGGAATAAAAAATAAAAATTCGCGGTAGGCTTTTATGCCATACCATCCAGCATAACCTAACATAAATGGGCAAATGTAAAGAGCACCTAGAAGAATGAAACTCACAAGCCAATTTCGCTGTTTGCTGTTTTCTCCGTGATCTTTTATCATCAATAGCGTACCAATAAAAAGAGCATTGAAGAAGAAAATCAGTAAAACTGAACTCTTCTCATTGAAACTGAAATGCACCAAATCATCCATGAATATCTCTTGATCAAGCTTGGTTTTTCTTTGATTTGAGCTTTATGTAAGCACTAGGCGTTAAGTTATGCTTATTTTTAAATGCCTTGTAAAATGTAGACTTACTTTTAAAGCCACTCTCTAAAGCAAGACCAATAATCGTATAGTCTTTAAATGATTCATTATCAATTAAATGTTCAACGTATTCTAATCTTTTATCATTGATAAACTCGTAGAAAGAAGAATCTAAAGTTTCATTGAAGTACTGAGATAAACGATTTAGGCCGATTCCTGTTTTATTGGATAGTTCCTTTAAATCAAGATCGGGGTTAAGAAATAATTTGTTTTCGGAAACTTCCTTTTCAATCGAAAGACCAAGCATATTGGGTGTTTTGCCCTTGGTAGATAAATTCTGATACTTTGGTTCCAATAAAACTTTATGCCAAGGGGCTAAAAGAAATATTTTGAATACAAATCCATAGATCAAAAGGGTGAGGATGCAAATCAATGTGAGTTCAAACCATAAAGCATAGTTTTCACGAAGACTAAGATAAATAATGCCATAGACAGTCAATACCAGCATAAATCCGCTGTTCACGATAATAAGGCTATTGCGGATACTTCCTTTTTTTTGATTCCTCAAAAAGAATGCAGCTTTTAAGGAAAAGAATAGAGAATTGAAAAAGAAGATGAACATCCATACATTCAAATAATTTGCTGTTAAATACAGTTCTCTATAGATGTTAATATCAAATAGGACAATCAAGGCACCTTCTATAAGAACAAGAAATGAAGCGAAGAAATAGCTGAGATAAATTTTCTTGAATATGAACTGGGGTTCACTTAGTACTTTTACAAGTAAATAGAAACAGGGAAGAAGTGCCATCCAGGAAACATTCCCGAGTATCCATACATAATCATGCAGTTCTTTCCAATTAAGCGTTACCGCGACATAATAACTCATTGCAGAAAGAGTAAAGAATAACTGCAGTGAAATGATTTGCTTTTTAGATCCTTTAAATGGATTTCGAATATTTACACCGATTAATAAGAGGAGAGCCTGAAGACTTCCGAATAAGAAAAGGATACTCAAATTTTCTGATGACAATTTTTACTGAATAATAATACAAATGAAATCAAAGTAGAGCACATTGGCATCGCTTTGCTATTCTTTGCGGCTTATTCTTGTCCGTCTAAGCTTAGAAAGACTCTTTTCGAATTGATATTTGGCTATTTCAGAAGATGGCGAAATAGTTTTGCTGCAAATTCAAAATATGAAAATTGTCAAATTAGTTCTAATTGCATTTAATTTAATCATCGTCCAAAACGCTATCGCACAAGAAGTGCATACATTACTAAGTGATAGTGAAAGAGAATTTGAAGCCATCCATTGGGCTCCGAATGGTGAAATTTTTACCACCGATTATTACAATGGTAGACTCTATCAAATTCATTTAGACGGAACAGTTGAAACGCTGATTGATGGTTTTTCTGCTATCGCGGGAGGTGGATTTGATGATACTGGTAATTTTTACTTTTCTGCGATAAATGATGGTAAAGTCTATAGACTTAATTCGGATAACACCTATGACCTTATTGGTAGCGGCTTCAATCAACCGGCAGGCATTTTATTCGATCCAGAAGATGAGGGCATTGCCTATGTTTGCCAATATGGAAATAACAGCGTAGCAGCTTTAAATCTATTGGACGGAACGCATACTATTATTGCACAGAATCAAGGAATAAATGGTCCTGACGGACTTGTCTTTGATCAAAATGGAGAATTTATTGTAGCCAATTATAATAACGGCCAACTCAATCGAATAGAAGAGAATGGTTCGGTTTCATTTTTTACTGAACTTCCGGATAGTGGATTTATGGGCTATATCGCTAGAGGTAATAATGAATATTTTGTTCCATCTATTTCAGGAAGAAAAATTTACAGAATAGATGTCAATGGCAATGTATTTCATATTGCTGGGAGTGGTTCAAATGGTTCTGAAGATGGTGATGCGCTTTCTGCTTCATTTGAGGTCCCGAATGGAATATCGATTAATTCTGGAATGGACAGTATCTTAATTGCAGACAATCACAATATTAGAATTTTGACAAACTTTTTAGTGAGCGATATTCGGGAAAATGAACTTCCTATAGAAGCATTCGATATCCGTTTTAATCATACAGAAAATCAAATTTTCTTATCCTTCGAATCCAGTTCAAACGGAACCTGGAATTACCAAATTAGCAGTCTAGAGGGTAAGTCCCTTGAAATTAATGGCGCTTTTCAAGTAATCAATGGAAGAAATGAAGTAAAAATTGATTGTCCTGATATGGCCCATGGCTTATATTTCATCAATATATTTGATGAAAACGGAGCTGACTTGAGCAAGAAGTTTTATAAATAGTCCTATAGCAAATATGCCATAGTTTTCATCGAATATTCGACCTTGCTTGAAAATTATAGGTCTGTTTTCCGTAAGAAAGTACAATTCTATTGCTTCACAATCTAAACATCTATGAAACGTATATTAGCAATAGTTTTTGTCCTAGGTATATTAATTTGTGCCAAAACACCTGAAATGGAATGGAATGGTGATCCCATGTACCCTGTCTTGGTTTATTCTTCGAATAATGCAAAAGGAGACATGGAGCGATTGACACTTGGCATTTATCCAGAGATTGATTATTACCTCGATTGGAAAAGAGGATTCTCTTCCGTTCATCTAAAAGAGGGATATGAAATAATGTGTTACAGTTTTCTCTCTTTTCAAGGAGAAAAACATCACCTATCTGAATCTTCTATGAATATTGAGAAAGATGCGGGCTTTAGGCCTTTATCATTAAAAATAATCAAGACAAAGGAACCCGAGGCCTGCACCAATTATATCAATTTTCATATTCCGCAGGTAAAGAACATAACGGATGCAGTGCGTTTAAAGGCAGAAGAAAAGTTCTGGGATGAAGCAAGCAGCTTTTGCTCATCGTGTGGAGAACAGATTGGAATTGATTTTGAAAAATCAGGATTACGTCTGAGAAGTAATGAGTTGGGAACAATTAAGGTCTCTGGAACCGTTAATTGCTTGACGCATGCCAATTCAAGTTTTTTCGATAATTACAGTTCGGAAATCAAGGAGGACTGATGCTAGCGAAATCTGAATTCAATTCATGATTTAAGAACATGTCAATTTCTTAATACCCTATTAATGACTAATTAATAAAAATTTTAAGCCTCAAGTTTGCGGGTTTGAAAAAAGTCTTTATCTTTGAGTCACATTAAATGGTACACGTAAATAGTTTTTACCCCTTTAGGTTCGCCTGAAGGGGTTTTTTTCTGCACCAAATTCGGCACCTTGAACATATTTCGTATTCTTAATTAAATGAATTGTATTGAAGAAGAAAGGTGCAATTATTTTTATCCTCCAACCATTTTTTTAATCTGGTCTAATTTGAATAGAGCTTCGACTGGGGTCAATGTATTGATGTCCGTTTTCAGTAATTCCTCTTTAATGTTTTCGAGAACCGGATCATCCAATTGAAAAAAGCTTAATTGCATTGTGTCTGCAATATCCATTCGTTCGCCATTTCCTCTACTCTCTTCAAGAGATTTGAGCACTTCTTTGGCTCGATAAATAACAGAATTTGGCACGCCAGCCATTCGCGCTACTTCTATTCCAAAACTGTGATGAGAGCCTCCCGGGCTGAGTTTTCTTAAAAAGATGATTTTGTTTTTGTGCTCTTTAACTGAGACATTAAAATTGTGAATTCGATCAAAACGCGCAGCCATTTCATTGAGCTCGTGATAATGCGTAGCAAACAATGTTTTTGGCCGGAAATCTTTATTGTCATGCAAGAATTCTGAGATAGCCCATGCAATGGAAATCCCATCATAGGTACTTGTTCCCCTACCAATTTCATCAAGCAAAATCAAACTTCTATTCGAGAGGTTGTTCAGAATGCTGGCTGTTTCATTCATTTCAACCATAAAGGTGGACTCGCCACTAGAAATATTGTCGCTTGCTCCGACACGTGTGAATATTTTATCTACTATTCCAATTCGCGCATTTTTTGCTGGAACAAAACAACCTATTTGAGCCATCAATACGCTCAAAGCACATTGTCTAAGAATGGCTGATTTACCAGACATATTAGGTCCAGTAATCATTAGGATTTGATGTCCATCGTTATCCAAGTAAATATCATTGGGCACGTACTTTTCTCCTAAAGGAAGATTTTGTTCGATTACCGCATGTCGGTTTTCCTGAAGATCAATGAGCAATGAATCAGATATTTGAGGACGGGTATAATTGTTTTTTAGAGCGATTTTTGCGAATGCCAAAATGCAGTCAATTTTTGCAATCCGTTTAGCACTAGCCTGCACCTCTCCCACATAGACGACAAGTTCTTCAAGCAATTGCTGATAAAGTCGTGATTCTAAATCTGTAATTTTTTCTTGTGCGCCCAATATCTTGCTCTCGTATTCTTTGAGCTCAGGAGTAATGTAACGTTCTGCTTGAGTAAGGGTTTGCTTTCTTATCCACTCTTCGGGTACTTTATCCTTATGTGTATTCCGTACTTCAAGATAATAGCCGAATACATTGTTGTATCCGATCTTTAAGGAGGGAATTCCCGTTTTTTGGCTTTCCTCTTCTTGTAATTTGATCAAATGATCTTTCCCTTTGAATGCTATTGCACGTAATTCATCTAACTCTGCATTAAACCCATCTTGAATATAATTTCCCTTGCTTAAAAGGGCAGGGGCTTCTGGGTGCACAGTCAGGTCAATTTTATTTCGCATTTCCAAACACTCGTTCAGGCGTTGTGAAAGCATATGGACTTCTTGCCTATGGTGTTTGCTTAATAAATCATTGATCTGAGCAATAACCTCGAGTGAAGATTGCAAATGAAGGAGCTCTTTGGGGTTTACCCTTTTGACAGCCACTTTTGCAATTATGCGTTCGAGATCTCCAATTTGTTTGATAAGCATTGAAAGCTCACTAAGCTCCTCCCAATTGCAAAAAAAATGAACAGCTGAAAGACGCTGATTGATGGCCTCGACATTCTTCAAAGGCATCAGTATCCACTTTTTTAATAGACGCGTACCCATCGGAGAATGGCAATGATCTAAAACGGACAATAATGACTTTCCATTGGGATTTAAAGACTGCAACAGTTCAAGGTTGCGAATAGTAAAGGCATCCATCCAAACAAAATCATCGCTTTCTATTCGAGCAATTGATTGAATATGCTTTAGTTCCCTATGATGCGTGTCTTCCAAATATTTTAAAACCGCACCAGCTGCAATGATGCTTTGCTTGAAGTCTTCAATGCCAAATCCTTTGAGCGATAGCGTGCCAAAATGATCTGTCAGTTTCTCTTGTGCGAATTCGGATTCATAGACCCAATTATCCATTTCAAATACATTCCAATTAGATGATTTGGTTAGCTGAGAATCCTTTAAATTTTTAATCTGCAGCACTTCCTTTGGGCGAAAAGCCTCGAGCAATTTTTGAACATGTTGCTCATTGCCTTCGGAAACTAAAAACTCGCCCGTTGAAATGTCTAAAAATGCAATCCCAATATTGCTCCCACTGAAATGAAGCGAAGCCAAATAGTTATTAGAATCATGATCGAGGACATTATCATTAAGTGCTAATCCAGGTGTGACTAATTCTGTAACTCCTCTTTTAACAATTGTCTTCGTTTTTTTCGGATCTTCTAATTGATCGCATATGGCGACTCGATAGCCGGCACGAACCAATTTAGGTAGATAAGCTTCTAAGCTGTGATGGGGAAACCCAGCTAGTTCAACAAATGCGGCTGCTCCATTTTTTCGTTTCGTTAAAACTATCCCTAAGACTTGACTAGCAATAACAGCATCTTCTCCAAAAGTTTCATAAAAATCTCCAACACGAAAAAGCAAAATGGCATCGGGATATTTTGCCTTAATTCCCGAGTATTGCTTCATTAAAGGCGTTTCTTTTTTGCTTTTATTTTTAGTTTTGACACTCACAGCCTAAAGAAAAGGCAAGCTGCAGGAACAGCCAATATTTTCATCCATCTTTTATGAACAGGAAATTAAAAGTTGAAGAGCTTAATCGAAAAAGTATTGAAGAATTCAAAAAGGGTCAGAAAGTACCTATAGTGCTTATACTTGAAAATATCAGAAGCCTGAGCAATATCGGTTCTGTTTTTAGGACGGCTGATGCCTTTTACATTGAGGAAGTCGTATTGGTCGGATTTACAGCTCGGCCACCTCATCGCGAAATCAACAAAACCGCAATTGGAGCTACAAATAGCGTGAAATGGACTTACCACGGGTCAATGGAAGAAGTATTTGCGCGTATGCATGAAGAAGGATATGCGGTATTTGCGGTTGAACAAACAGAAAATAGCAATGGCCTTCATGAAGTAGATTGGCGGAAGTATCCTAAAGTTGGCCTTATCTTTGGCAATGAATTAAGAGGAGTGGAGCAACATAGCATCGATTGCTGCGTACAAAGCATTGAAGTACCCCAGTTTGGCACGAAACATTCCTTGAATGTCAGCGTTTGCGCAGGAATAGTAATATGGCATATTCTTAATGCGCAGAATTGGTCAAATAGGCTTTGAATGTTAAAAGTTCATCCAAAAATTTGTAGCTTTAACCGCAATTTTTGTGTAATTTTCATTTTCAGGTCAGTTAAAAATGCAAAAGCACTATTACAAAATATCATTATTGGGTCTTTTTGTCATTCTATTTGGGACAATAGAAGGCCAGTATTTTAGAAAACAAACCTATTGGAAACACGATCGAAAAGAGATTTTCGGTGGTTTAGGTGTATCTAATTTTTTGGGAGATTTAGGAGGAAGAGATCAAATCGGTACTGATTGGTACTGGGATTTGGAAACTTCACTGACGAAACCAGCACTCACGCTAGGTTATCGTTACAGACTTTCTCGTGGAACAGCCATTAGAGCTCAATTTAGCTATGGCTTAGTAGCAGGGGATGACAAACTCACACAAGAGCGTTTCCGAAATACGAGAAATTTGCACTTCAGGTCAAATATCTTTGAAATTGCTACGGTTTTTGATTTCGAGATTTATGAATTTAGACCTGGGCATAGATATAGTCTAGGCGTTAAAGGAACAGGGTCTCGTTTTGGAGGTGTCATCTACGGTTTGGTCGGTATAGGAGGCTTTTACTTCAATCCTAAGGCTAATTTTCAAGGAAATTGGGTGGATCTAAGACCATTTGGAACAGAAGGTCAAAATTTCGATGATGGTGCAGATCCCTATTCGCAATTCGCGATTTCAATTCCCGCGGGAATTGGTTATCGAAAGCGATTAAATACCGTTGCCAGCGTTGGAATTGAATTCATGCATCGATTTACTTTTACAGATTATATAGACGATGTAAGTGGCAGTTATTATGACAATCTCGCAATTGCCTCAAGAGATGGGTCTATTGCCGCACAACTGGCAGACCCTTCGTTGCCTTTTTTCGATGATCCGGAATTGGGTCTTTTACCTGGAATTACTACAAACGAAGGTGCGCAAAGAGGTGATCCGGACGATAAGGATGCGTTCATGTATGTTACCGTGAACTACTCTCGGAAGCTGAAGAGAAATAACTTCAGAAGATCTAAACGAGTAATCAAACGAAGAGGTAAGAAGATCGTATTCTAATCCTATTTTCTTTTCATCATGCTTTGAAATAATAGTGATAGAACTATTACTATACAGGGTGCAATAATATTTAACCAGAGATATTCGAGTTCCAATATTTTTGTGGACTGCCCGAGATAGTTCTGACAAAATTCTTCTTGGCTTAGGAAGTATATTCCAAGTATGATCAACTCACTGATGACTCCTGCGATGAAGATAGCTCTGCTTTTTACAAAAGGAATGAAAAAAGCCACTATAAAAATACCCAGAATAGTTCCATAAAAGAGGCTTCCGATAATATTGACCAGCTCAATTAAATTGTCAAAAAGGTTAAATAAATTCGCAAAAAGTATGGCCACTATACCCCAAGCAAGGGTGATCCATTTTGAACGCTGGAAATAGTGATTTTCGCTCTCATTTGGACGTATGGAACGTTTGTATACGTCAATCATAGTAGCAGAGGACAAGGCATTCAATTCTGCAGAAGTGCTGGACATTGCACCACAGAATATAACGGCAAGCAAAAGACCGACTATCCCAACTGGTAGATAGTTCAAGATGAAGTAAATGAATACATAGTCTCCGTCATTTGATTCGGAATTAGGCTGTACTTTCTCAAAAGTGGATTTGAATGCACTTCTTTCATTAGAAATGGAACGCTCTAAAGTCATTAATTCATTTTTGAATATGGACATGTCTCTTTCCTTAGCGCTACTTTCGTTTTCGAAATGCGTAATGATCTTTTGTCTTTTTTCGCTTTGAAGTGAATCGTAATTCAGTTTGATCTCATTGAGAGAAGTTACATGCTCTACTTTTGCCAGTTCGGTAGTGTTGAAAAATATAGGAGCCGAATTGAACTGAAAAAAAATGAATACCATTACACCTACGAAGAGGATCATCAATTGCATAGGTATTTTGAATAGCCCATTGAAAATTAGACCCAGTTTCATTTCACGAAGATTCTTTCCACTTAAATAACGCTGTACCTGAGATTGATCTGTTCCAAAGTAAGACAAGAAGAGAAAGAGGCCTGCAATCAGGCCGCTCCAAAGATTATAGCGACTGCCTGGATCAAATTCGGTATCCACAATTTCCATTTTGCCCATAGCACCCGCCAATTCGACCGCTTCACTTACTGAAACGTAAGGGCTTAGCATATCGAAAATTAAGTAGAGGGCACAGAGCATTCCACCAATCATCACGGCCATTTGTAATTTATGAGTTTGGCCAACTGCAGTTGCGCCACCGCTTACCGTATAGAATACAACCAAGCCGCCCATGAAAATATTCGTTATTGTCAGGTCCCATCCTAATACACTCGATAATATAATTGAAGGCGCATAAATAGTCAGACCCACCGAAAGACCTCTATTGATCATGAACAAAAAAGATGTGAGCCAGCGTGTTTTCAGATCAAATCGTTGTTCAAGGAATTCATAGGCGGTGTACACCTTCAGTCGATGATACATCGGAATAACAAATGCTGCAATAAGAACCATTGCTAAAGGCATGGCAAAATAGAATTGAATGAAGCCCATGCCATCTTCAAATGCTTTTCCTGGTGTAGATAAAAATGTAATTGCACTCGCCTGAGTAGCCATTATGCTAAGTCCTATTGTCCACCATTTCATGGACTTTCCACCAAGCAAATAATCTTCTATATTTCTGTTTTTACGAGATTTCCAAATCCCATAAATAACAATTAGACTCAAAGTAGATAGGAGTACCAGCCAATCAATTGTACTCATCCAGATAATCTAAGCGTCAACCAATAGAGAAATGCGATTAGGGTAACTTGATAAATCAACAAACCCAGATATGCAAAATTCCATGCGAATTTTTTCTCTCGATTCATTTATTAAATGTACTCCTCGAATAACTGAATTAAAGCTGGGTTTGATGGTCGAGGAGCATCTGCATCAATAATATTTCCGTTTTGATCGAGCAGTATAAATCGTGGGATTCCAGTTATCGAATACGATCGCACAAATTCAGAAGTCCAATCATTATCAGCTAGCAGTTGAATACCTCCTAATTCTTGCGCGTCCACGAAATCCTTCCACTTCTGTTTGTTCTTTTGTTCATCAATAGAAAGCGAAACGAATTCTATACCCTTCTCGTGATATTGCGCTTCAACCTCTTTTAAATAAGGGATCTCTCTTTTGCAGGGACCACACCAAGTTGCCCAAACATCAATATAGACCAGTTTGCCTTGCAGGCTTGTCAAAGAAACCTGATTTCCATCTGCACTTTCGTATTCAAAATTGGGAGAGGGCTTGCCTTTAGCCAAATTCTTCATTGTCTCATAGTCATTGGCAACTTTATTTTTTAATTCATCGTCATCTGACTCTTCGATTATCAACTGGGCCACTTGATCTAAATTCTCGTTCGAAGGACTGACAAAAAAACTAAGATTATTCAATACGGCCTTTTTAATAGATGGGCTTTTCAAATTTCTAATTTTCTGCGTCAATTCATCGAAACGTTCATTGTCTCGCGCAATCAAGCTATAATGATTAACGACTAAATTTCGATAGCTTTCGAAATTGATAAAATGGCTTTGATTATCGTAGTCAATACTGTTGAGCTTATCTGTAATAGCCGCACTAGGGTCAAACTCAGTTTTATTTGTAAAATACTTATGCCCTTCTTCATAGGACATATAGCTCATGAGTTTTGAATACTTAATGTTTTCTAATTCCATGGCTGAGAACTCTGCCGAAAGATTTTTTTGTTCTTTCAATAGCGCTAGATCCTGATCATATTTATCTTCAACATTTTGAATGTAATCCTCTTCATTAGCTGAATAAAAGGACATAACATCAAAAGATTTCTTGTAGGCTTCTTGGCTTAAAAATTTCTTTGTCAGATAATTGGTCGCTTCAGAACCCAAGCCCTCTGCTTGCGGTTCTTTGAACTTTATACCATCCAAACTGAAGTTTAAATTATTTCCGGGTGCTATAAATACTTTAGTCGTATTGCGACCTGCACCAATTGTCCAGTAACTTCCTTCGTCAATGAACAACGTATCTGCAAATGTGCCTTCGGAACTTAGTTCAAAGTTCAGGACTTTTTCACCTAATTTAAAATTGATCTCATTAGCGGAAAGGTTAGTCACTTTTCCTTGAACGATAGCGTAACTCGGTTTTTCTTGACTACAAGAAAAAAAGAGGATAATTAATGAAAAGAAAGATAAAAAAGTTGGAGAGTATTTCATTCTTGACTATGCTTTTGTTCGTATTCAATAAAGTTAGAAAACAATCTGTATGCTCCGGGGACTCCCGCTTCTAATTGTCTGAAAAATGAGATTCCTGTATAGATGAAACTTCCTTGGCCATGATGGCATATTAAGGTAGATCCCTTTAATTGGTCTTCTCCAGCATCGGCCATGCTGAATAAAGGAGTGTATTGGTCATCCCATTGTTCAGCGAAATAAAGCCCCCTCTCTTGAACCCAATTATCAAAATCAGCTGCTGAAATTTCATGTGGCTGAGATAAGATTTCATGCTTGTTTATAATTTGCACAGACGCATTTTCATCTGTAACGCGCAGGCGAGAAAGGGTAATTGGAAAAGGGCCGATGTTATCGATTTTTAAATTGTGAAATGTATTATACTGAACAATTAGATGTCCGCCATCTTCAACGTACTTCATTAATTTCCTATGCGCTATTTTCAATTGATCATCTATATTAAAGGCTCTTATTCCAATGAGTATCGTTTCGAATTTAGCGAGATCTTTTTCGAGAATTTCATCTCTTTCTATGATTTCTATAGTGTAACCCATCTCAATAAGGGCTTCGGGGACTTTGTCTCCTGATCCAGCAATGTAAGCAAGTTTATTTTTACTTCTTTTGATGTTTAAAGAGGAAAGCCTTGTCTCGCAATCCTTCAAAAGTATTTGAGGATCGAAATGATCGTAGTCTACTTCTACCAATTCTTGTGCGAATATTTTTCCATTACTACTGGCTGCAAATTTCAAGTTTCTTAAATAGTTTCCTTCTGCAGCCCTCAATTCAAATTCTACTATTTCTTCTTCGTTTTGGTTGAGAGAGAAGGAAATAGAATCTGGAATGACTTCAATTAAATCTGGAACCTCAATGGGATATATAAGGCCTTTTTGTGCATTTGCATGACTGCTTAATTTGATGCGAAGTTTTTTGGTCTCCTTGTTCTTCAAAACCACACTTTTCTGTAATGGACTTAAAGTAAGTTTCGGAAGAACTACAAGATCTCTCTTTAGCTCTCCTTTAACTTTATCCTCCCAGGTATATTTGATCGCACATTTTCGACTGAACGTGAAGATTTCATTGTCATTCTTAATTTCAAATTGAAGGCGGACATAATGATCTACAGGATTCTCCGGTAAATTGCGCAATACAGGATCATTTACCACATATGAACTTTCATATTCTGAATTTAACCAAAAGGGCTGGCTGTAATTGGCATTTAGTGGAACCTTATAATTTATTGGAAAAATGCGCAATTGATTGTTTAGCTTTTTATTTAGAATAGAGTCTTTGTTATTCCAAATAATAGACTTCAAACGAATAACTAATTCACTACTATTGAGTGTACTCAAGTCAACGGTGACTTCTTCTCCTTTGCAGGCATATTCTACTTGGGCATTTGCTTCATAATGCAGACCGGCACAAGCAGTGATAATATCCAAGAGTCGTTCTTTTTTATAAGGTACAATGGCCATTTTTTGCGGAATCTGATCCATGAATTGATAAAGTGCTATCAAGGATGGAATTGACTTCGCTGGTTTCTTGAAATCAAAATTTTCCAAGATGAAATCGACTCCTTCTTCAATATCTGCACGTTCACCTACTCTTTTCCAATCCATTTTAATATCCTCAAAAAGAGAGTTCTTTGGCTTAAGTCCCGCTACATATTTGAGGTATTCAATTTCGTCTCCTCGATCTATTCGAGTGCCAAATCCCTGACATTTGTGCTGACTTCGAGCTCGACTTGCAATTGAATTGAGATTTTCTCCAAGCAGGGTGTTGTACGTACCCACATTAATTGTAATTGATTGACTTTTTTTATTACTCGATTCTCCAAGATTCTTATCGAACCATTTGCTGCTGTTATGCATGAGGCGCTTAACTTGCCAGGGTCGGACAAATTCAAATTGTGATACAAATGCATCTTCCTTAGCGGCCAATTTAAAAGCTTCTTCGGCTAAGATAGCAGATGCTTGATGATGACCATGACCTGCTCTTTTATCAGGGGGGAATCGCGTAATAATAATGTCAGGTTGCACTGAACGAATTGCAAAAACTAGATCCGCCAGAATTTTTTCTTTGTCCCATTTTTCAAATGTCTCTTTTGCTTCTTTTGAATATCCAAAATCTACAGCTCTTGTAAAGAGTTGCTCTCCACCATCAATTCTTCTTGCCGCCAATAATTCCTGCGTTCTCAAAACACCGAGTGATGCCCCTTTTTCCGTTCCTATAAGATTTTGTCCGCCATCTCCTCGTGTAAGGGATAAATAGATTGTGCGCACTTTGGCTTCATTTGCCAACCATGAAATCAGTTTGGTGTTTTCATCATCTGGATGGGCTGCCAAATAAAGGACGGTTCCCGTGTTTTTGAGTTTTTCAATTTCATGATAGATTTTACTGCTGTTCCAATTTGCACGCTGTGATTTAGAATAGGTGATTTGACAAATGAAAATGCTAATAAAGAAGAGTTTAATGGACCATTTCATGTTTTACCTCTTGATTGCTTTTAGATTGTAAAATTTGAACGGGAAAGTGCAGGGTGAATTCTGTTCCTTTGCCTACTTCACTTTCAATACTGATAAATCCATCGTGAATTTCCATGATTTTTTTGCACATGGATAATCCAATTCCAGTGCCTTGATATTTTCTTAGATCATGAAGACGCTTAAACATTTCAAAAATTTCTTCTTCATATGCGCTGTCAATCCCAATTCCATTGTCGGCTATTATGAGGCGTCCAAACTTTTGACCATGTGCGTACTTGATGCTGATTTTTGGTACAAGCGAATCATTGTATTTAATGCCGTTTTCGATGAGATTCTTCAAAAGAATTATCATGAGACTTCTATTTGCATAAACATGGGTCAGCTTATCAATTTCAATTTCTGCATTTGAGTTTGCTATGAGCTCTGCATTCAAACTAACTATTTCATCGAGGAGAATATTAAAATCAATCAACTCATCATTTGATTCTTGGCGAGCTCTGATTTGAGAAAATTGAAGAATATCATCTATTAATTTTTGCATTCGGTCCGAATTGGCTTGAATGAAATTCAAATACTCTTTCGATTTTTCAAGAGAATTTTTTGCAATGGTCTCTTCCAATAATTGAGAAAAAGAAGAAATCGTTCTTATAGGTTCTTTAAGGTCATGCGAGGCAATGAAAGAAAATCTTTCCAACTCTTTGTTTGATTGTTCCAATTCCTCGGTTCGCTTTGCTATGTTCTTCTCAAGTTCTTGATTGTATTTTTGTTTTCTTTTGTAAAAGAGAAGAAGTATGGCGCACAGCAGAAATATCGAAAACACGGATAAAATTAAAAGGCCATTATAAAAACGTCCGTTTTTAAGTCGCAATTCATTTTCGGATTGTTGAAGTTTTAATAATTCGTTTTCTCTTTCATTTTCCTCTATTTCATGATAGAGTTTTTCTTGTTGTACTAAGTTCTGAACTTTGAGATGATTAATGCTATCGCTGAAATGGTAAAGCTTGTAAAGTGTAGCGTCTGCAGCCAGCGAATTACCCAATCTTTTCTCAGCCTTGTATTTTATTTTTAAAAGCTTGTCAAAGTTTCGATACGACTCGCTTTCTTCGGCTAAATCATGCGCCAAGGATGAATAGAAAAATGAACTATCCAATTCATTCTTTTCAAAATGCAATTCTGCTTTGACGCGGTAACTATCTATAATGGCAATTACAAAATTTAGTTCGAGTGAATGCCTTATAGCCAGACTGTTTGCATATATGGCTTTGTCGAAAATTCTCTTACGCAAATAAACTTCAGCGAGAATATTATACCCCATACATAATCCAAGATTTTCCGAATCAATTTCTGCAAACTTGATCATCTCTTCCGTATAGGTAAGAGCTTCATCTAGATTGTTCATGTTGAAATGGCAATAACCAATATTTCCGAGGCTAAAATATTTGTATCTGTTGTGCTCAAGTCGATTGGATTTCTCATTTAAGAGCGTAAAGTATTCTATGGCCTGAGCAAAGTAATCTTGTTCAATCAAGATAATTCCAATATTATTGAGCTGCTGCATTTCACCCTCTTCAAAGCCATATCTCTGATTAATCTTAAGGGCTTTATAAAATTCTTCTATGGCGTAGTTTTGTTTCCCTTCTATCAGATGATTTGTTGCTATAGCATGTATAATCCGGGCTTCTAACCAAGGGTTGTCGACAATATTCAATATGGAATCGCACTTTGCGAGATAAATACGGGTCTTTTCCTTTTTTCTTGTATGCGTATAAATATGGACCAATTGAAGGTACAATTCCAGAATCCCATGCGGATTTTGCTCTTCAAGTGCTAATTCCTCTGTTCTCTTAGCGATAGCAAGACTCAAACTCAAATCGTTTCGGACGAATTGTTCTAGTGAATCAAGTTTGACCCTAAGTTCAGGGTATTCTTCTTGTGAAACGCGATATTTTTCACTTTGCGCTGATGAATAAACACATAGAAATAGAATACTTAAAAGGAGTAAATATATCCTTGCCCAGTTAATCAATTTTGACCATTTGAAAGAAGGTCGGAAAAAAATTCTGAATTCAAAAATTTTGTTTTGAACCCTTTGACAAATGGATATGATTCGGATTTATTTTTATCATTTGGATCCATAGAGTTGGTTACTAAATAAACCTCAGGAGTGTATTGTTTTGAAATATGAAGCTTAAGTTCTTCAAGCAATGCCCATCCATTTTTTAGGGGCATACTTAAATCGGCTATAATGATATCCTGAACATTCGAATCGCCTTGAGCATTACTTACATGTACAATACATTCATCTGCAGAATAGCATTCTACAATTGCTTGTTCATCGATACCTGCTCTCGTCATCATTATTTTATGATATGTATGGGCAGCAGGATCATCATCCACCAGAATAAACCTCAAATTCTCACTATTTTCTTCGATACTCAATTATACTAAAATCCAGAGGGTTTCTATCGTCCTTAGGACAATCTAGTAACAAATTACTATGCCATTTGTTTTGATCTATTTCAGGGAAGAAGACATCCGCTTCGAAATCAGCCGTAACATGAGTGATAAGCATTTTGCTCACCAAATCATGATGAAGGAAATAATTATAAACCTGCCCTCCACCAATCACAAAGACTTCCTTTTGTTCTTGAATTTTAGCATAGTCGAGCGCTTTATCAACAGAAGAAAAAATGTGGACACCTTCAATTTCCAAGTCTGTTCTTCGGCTTACAACAATATTCGTTCTATTCGGTAGCGGCCTAAATTTTTCAGGGATAGAATAAAAATTTTTTCTTCCCATAATCACAAAATGCCCACTTGTAGTTTTCTTGAAAAATTGCATGTCCTTGGGCAAATGCCAGAGCAAGTCGTTGTTTTTTCCGATTGCATAATTAGTGGCAACTGCAGCGATGATGGTAACTTCCATTAGACTGAAACGGCTGCTTTTATATGTGGGTCAGGATGGTAATCCACCAATTGGAAGTCCTCGTATTTAAAATCGAATAAATCCTTTACTTCTGGATTGATAATCATTTTAGGTAATGCTTTTGGCGTTCGTGTCAGTTGCAGTTTTGCTTGTTCGATATGATTATTGTACAAATGCACATCACCAAAAGAATGGACAAATTCTCCCATTTCTAATTCGCATACTTGAGCAATCATCATGCTTAACAAGGCATATGAAGCGATGTTAAATGGCACGCCCAAAAAAGTGTCAGCACTTCTTTGATAAAGCTGGCAGCTCAATTTTCCATCGGCCACATAAAATTGAAAAAGACAGTGACAGGGAGGAAGCGCCATGTTAGGAATATCAGCTGGGTTCCAAGCAGACACAATCAATCGCCTTGAGTCTGGATTATTTCTGATCATATCCACCAAATTGGCAATTTGATCAACTGTGCCGCCATTATGATCTGGCCAAGAACGCCATTGATGTCCATAAACGGGTCCAAGATTGCCTTCTTCATCGGCCCATTCATCCCAAATGCGAACACCATTGTCCTTTAAATATTTGATATTGGTATCTCCTTTTAGAAACCAGAGTAATTCGTGAATGATAGAGCGCAGGTGAAGTTTCTTGGTGGTTAAGACAGGGAAACCTTTTTGTAAATCGAAACGCATTTGATAGCCAAAGCACGAAATGGTTCCTGTGCCTGTGCGGTCGTGTTTCTGGGTTCCATTATCAATAATATGTTGTAGGAGATCTAAGTAGGCTTGCATACGTGAACAAAGTTAGCAATTCATTAGCGCAGATTCAGATCTGTTGAAAAGTAGAGGTGTTTCTTAATAAAACATCCCCGCAATCGCTGCAGTGGCAAAGCAAGCCAATGTTCCACCAATTAGGGCTTTGATACCGAATTCTGAAAGTGTCTTTTTCTGACCAGGAGCAATGGCTCCAATGCCTCCAATTTGAATTCCGATAGATGAGAAGTTTGCAAATCCGCAAAGGGCATAAGTAGCGATGATTTTAGACTTTTCAAATTCGAGTAAAACACCTTTTAGTTGAGAATAAGCAACAAATTCATTGATGATCGTTTTAGTACCCAAGAGTTGGCCAATCACCATTATGTCAGAAGCCGGAACGCCCAGTATCCATGCAATAGGTGCAAAGAGTAAGCCGAAAATATATTCCAATGTAAGTCCAGGAAATGTTCCGCCTTCACATTTACAGGTCTTCGGGTCAAAGATTCCACCTGCTGCCTCTCCGATTATTTTATTTAAGCCTGTCCAGCAACCGATCATATCCGTAAGCACATAATTGCACATGGCAATCATGGCAATAAAGACCAATAGCATAGCACCTACATTTACGGCTAATTTAATTCCATCTGTTGTTCCATTCGCTATGGCCTCCAATACATTGCTGCCAATTTTATCCTTGCTCACCTTTAAATCTTGGTCAATTTTCTCGCGCTCTTCAGGGTGGAGTATTTTGGCCATGACGATGGCTGCTGGGGCGGAAATAACAGAAGCAGTTAAGAGATGAAAAGCAAACTCATCTCCCAAAAAACCTACAAAGGCTGCAAAAACTCCTCCTGCAATAGTTGCCATTCCACCCGTCATCAAACACATGATCTCCGATTTGGACATTTTTTCCAAATAGGGTTTGACAATGAGAGGTGCCTCTGTCTGCCCAATGAAAACGTTGGCGGCTGCAGCTAAACTTTCAGCACCCGATAGACGCATAATTTTGCTCATGACCCAAGCCATTCCGAATACAATCTTTTGCAATATTCCCAAGTAATAAAGCAAAGAGGACAAAGCAGCAAAAAACACGATTGTTGGCAATACCTTAAAAGCGAATACATAGCCTATGGTAAATAGCTCTTGCTCTTTATCGCCAGGTGTATAGACTTGAAGCCAATCTGGCCAAGCGCCAAACATAAAATTAGCACCGGCCTCTGTAAAATCTAAAACCACAATGAAAAAATCTGCGACTTTTTGAAATATCCAATAAACCGGTTGAAATTCAAATATGGCAATAGCCAATACGATCTGAAAGAGCATCCCTTTGGCCACTAATGCCCAGTCGATATTTTTCCGATTGGATGAAAAGAGATATGCGATTGACAAAATGAACACAAGACCTAAGAGTCCTCTAGGAATGGATGTCCAATGCCAAATTGCTTCTTTCAAATTTTAATCGCTTAAGGCTTAAAGA